>NZ_JARJHW010000053.1:0-41674 GCF_040560175.1 Streptomyces panacea | reverse complement strand
CAGCCTCTCGCGCACCCGCAGACGGGGACCCAGCAGCTTCCCCCGCCCCAGGGCGCCCACCCGCAGCATCCCCAGCCCACCCAGTGGCTCCAGTACGACCCCTGGAGCACCCCCGGGCAGCAGCAGACGCTGTCGTACCCCGACCCGGGGGAGCCCCGGAAGCAGCGCCGGGGCATCGGCTTCGTGGGCGCGCTGGCGCTCGCGCTCTGCATCGCCGTCATCGGCGGTGGCGTCGGCGCGTACATCGAGCGCAACGGCGGCCTCACCAGCGTCGAACTGCCCCAGGCGGGCAACGACGGCGGGGGCCGCCCGGCCGACAGCGTCGCCGGGATCGCCTCCAGCGCCCTGCCGAGCGTCGTCACCCTCCATGTCAGCGGCGGCGGCGAACAGGGCACGGGCACCGGCTTCGTCCTGGACCGCACGGGCCACATCCTGACGAACAACCACGTGGTCGACCCCGCCGGTGACTCCGGCGACATCTCGATCACCTTCAGCGGTGGCGAGACCGCCAAGGCGAAGCTCGTCGGCAAGGACAGCGGCTACGACCTCGCCGTCGTGAAGGTCACCGGAGTCTCCGGACTCAAGCCGCTGCCGCTCGGCAATTCCGACAACGTCCAGGTCGGCGACCCGGTCGTCGCGATCGGCGCGCCCTTCGACCTCCAGAACACCGTCACGGCGGGCATCATCAGCGCCAAGGAGCGCCCGATCACCGCCGGCGGCGAGAAGGGCGACGGCAGCGACATCAGCTACGTCGACGCCCTCCAGACCGACGCGCCGATCAACCCCGGCAACTCCGGTGGCCCGCTGGTGAATTCGAAGGCGCAGGTCATCGGAATCAACAGCGCGATCCGCGGCGCCGACGGCGGCGGTACGCCCGACGGTGCCCAGGCCGGTTCCATCGGCCTCGGCTTCGCGATACCGATCAACCAGGGCAAGCGCGTCGCCGAGGAGCTGATCAACACCGGCAAGGCGTCGCACCCCGTGATCGGTGTCACGCTCGACATGGAGTACACGGGCGACGGCGCCAAGGTCGGTGCGAAGAGCGCCGGCGGCGGACCTTCGGTCGAGGAAGGCGGCCCGGCCGCGAAGGCGGGCATCAGGACCGGCGACATCATCACCGAGGTGGACGGCCAGCGGGTGCACAGCGGCGAGGAGCTGATCGTGAAGATCCGTTCGCACCGCCCGGGTGACGAACTGGAGCTGACACTGACCCGCGGAGGTAAAGAGCGGACCATGACTCTGGTTCTGGGCAGCGCGGAAGGCAGGTGAGTGTCGAATGAAGGTACCGTCCGGCCAGGTCCGCCGGGTACCGTGGAGCGGCCCGGGCCTCGACCCATCACAGGCCAGGCCGACAAGGTCTCGCCTGCGGGCACGGAGAACACAAGGAGCAGCTAGGTGTTCAATGACATAGGCGCGCTCGAGCTGGTGACGCTCGTGATTCTCGCCGTGCTCGTCTTCGGCCCGGACAAGCTGCCCAAGGTCATCCAGGACGTTTCCCGTTTCATCCGGAAGGTGCGCGAGTTCTCCGACAACGCGAAGGAGGACATCCGCTCCGAGCTGGGACCGGAGTTCAAGGACTTCGACTTCGAGGACCTCAACCCCAAGAAGTTCGTCCGAAAGCAGTTGTCGGAGCACGAGGACGACCTGGGGCTGAAGGAGATCCGCAGTAGCTTCAACCTCAAGAAGGAAATCAACGACGTCGCGGACTCGGTCCACGACAAGGGCGGCGACACCGCCGCGAGCGGGGGCGGCGCGAGTGACGCCGTGGCGCCGAGCCTGACGAAGAGCCCTTCCGGCACCTCTGACCTGCTCAAGAAGCCGGAAAAGCCCCAACAGGCCGATCGCCCCCCGTTCGACGCAGACGCCACCTGAGCCCACCCTGCCCGGCGAGTTGGTAACGGGTGGCTATCCTCCATCTGTCCGGTAGTGAGACGTCCGTGAGGGCGGGCCGCTCCGGACTCCGAGATAGAGGAGGCGGTCCGGACAGATGGAGACGACAAGTCGGGTAGGGGCCCAGGGCGCGGCCGGCACGGCGGACGGGGTGTCGGGTGCCCGGCGCACGGTCGAGGGCTATCTGCGGGCCACCTTCCCCTGGTACGGACTGGACGACGCGTTCACCGGCCCCAGATGGCTGATGCAGGTGGGCACGGCGGCGGACGGCACCGTGCAGCACGGCTCCACGGGACACGGCGAGGAGCCGTCGATAAGACCGGACGCGTCAGGCGCGGAGAAGGAACGCTTCGCGGCCGTCGTCACGGTCGTCGCGAGCCCCGTACGGCACAGCGGTGACGGCACGGGCGTCCTGGACGCCACGACGGTGTCCTCCGCGGCCTGGCTGGCCGGTTCGGCGCTGCTGCAGTCGACCTGGCCCGCGCAGCTCGACCACACGCTGCGCGACGACTGGCTGGACCAGCAGACCGAGACGGCCTTCGAACTGGCCGACGACCTGGAGGGCTCCGCCTGGTCGGTTCTCTCGCTCCCCGTGGACGGCGTCCCGACGCCGTTCCACTATCGCGAATCCGAATTCGGCTGGGTCCTCGCGGGCTCGACGGGCCCTACCGACCCGGCCGGGGGCGGCGGGGTGCACATCGGCGCGTACGGGCGTGGCATGAGCGCGTACGGCCTCGGCTTCTCGGTGATCGAGGACATCAACTCGTACGTCCCCCAGTAACCGGGGAACACCGCCCGGCGCACGGGTAAGGGGCGTCTGCCATGGCAGACGCCCCTTACCCGTGCCGTCAGAACAGTCAGAACTTGTTACGCGGCGTCAGACCCAGCGTCATGCCCGCCAGGCCGCGCTGCCGCCCGCCCAGCTTGCCCGCGATCGACCTCAGCGCCGCGCCCGCGGGGGAGTCGGGGTCGGAGAGCACGACGGGCGTGCCGTCGTCGCCGCCCTCCCGCAGCCGTACGTCGATCGGGATCGCGCCGAGCACCGGCACCGAGGCGCCGGTCGTCCGCGTCAGCCCGTCGGCGACCCGCTGGCCGCCGCCCGTCCCGAACACGTCGATGATCTCGTCGCAGTGCGGGCACGGCAGGCCCGCCATGTTCTCGACCACGCCGACGATCTTCTGGTGGGTCTGTACGGCGATGGACCCGGCCCGCTCCGCGACCTCGGCGGCGGCCTGCTGCGGCGTGGTGACCACCAGGATCTCGGCGTTCGGCACGAGCTGCGCCACCGAGATCGCGATGTCGCCCGTCCCCGGCGGCAGGTCGAGCAGCAGCACGTCCAGATCGCCCCAGAACACATCGGCCAGGAACTGCTGGAGCGCGCGGTGCAGCATCGGTCCGCGCCACACCACCGGGGAGTTGCCGGGAGTGAACATGCCGATCGAGATGACCTTCACGCCGTGCGCCGACGGCGGCATGATCATGTTCTCGACCTGGGTGGGCTTCCCGTCGGCCCCCAGCATGCGCGGCACGCTGTGCCCGTAGATGTCCGCGTCGACGACGCCGACCTTCAGACCGTCGGCGGCCATCGCCGCTGCCAGGTTGACCGTCACCGACGACTTGCCGACGCCGCCCTTGCCCGAGGCGACCGCGTACACGCGGGTCAGCGAGCCGGGCTTGGCGAAGGGCACCTCGCGCTCGGCCGTACCGCCGCGCAGCGACGAGGCCAGCTCCTTGCGCTGCTCGTCGCTCATCACGTCGAGCGTGACGTCGACCCGGGTGACGCCGGCGACGGAGGCGACGGCCTCCGTCACGTTCGTGGTGATCGTCTCGCGCATGGGACAGCCGGACACCGTGAGATAGATCGTGACAGCCACCGCGCCGTCCGCCCCGATGTCGACCGATTTGACCATGCCGAGGTCGGTGATCGGCCGGTGGATCTCGGGGTCGTTCACCGTCGCCAGTGCTGCGCGTACCGCGTCTTCCGCGGGAGCGACGGTTCCGTGCGTGTCGGTAGCCATAGGGAGATGGTACGGCGCGGCGCGCACGCTCCGGAAAGCGCGTCAGCGCTCCGGGCGGTCGGATTCGTCACGTCGCCGCGTCGGTTCGGCGGGCGGCAGGACATGTTGCTCGGCCAGCTCACGCACCAGGTCCTGGAGCTCCGAGCGGATCCAGTCACGGGTGGCGACCTCACCGAGCCCCATCCGCAGCGAGGCGATCTCGCGGGTCAGATACTCGGTGTCGGCGATGGAGCGCTCGTTCTGCTTGCGCTCCTGCTCCTGGGTGACCCGGTCCCGGTCGTCCTGGCGGTTCTGCGCCAGCAGGATCAACGGGGCCGCGTACGAGGCCTGGAGGGACAGCGCCAGCGTCAGGAAGATGAACGGGTACTCGTCGAAACGCACCGCCGGCGGCGCGAAGATGTTCCACAGAACCCACACGATGATCGTCAGCGTCATCCAGACGATGAAGCGACCCGTCCCGAGGAACCGCGCGATCCGTTCCGAGAGCCGGGCGAAGGCCTCGGGGTCGTAGTCCGGCAGCAGCCTGCGCCTCGGCGTGCGCGGCTGATCGAGCCGTCCGCGCGGCCCACGCGCCACGGCGCTCGCTCCCGGGACCGCCGTGGCCCTTTCCCTCGACGGGTCCTTGTCCGGGCGCTCAACCGCCACTCGTGGCCTCCTCCAGGCCGTGGAACCCGGTCTCCCGCCAGTCGTCGGGCAGCAGGTGGTCCAGGACGTCGTCGACGGTCACGGCGCCGAGCAGCGAGCCGCTCTCGTCGACGACCGGCGCGGCCACCATGTTGTACGTGGCGAGATACCCGGTGATGTCGGGCAGCGGCGTATCGGGCGCCAGCGGCGGCAGGTCGCTCTCCACGATCGAGCCGACCAGAGTGAACGGCGGGTCGCGCAGCAGCCGTTGGAAGTGCACCGTGCCCAGGTACTTGCCCGTCGGTGTCTCGTCCGGCGCCCGGCACACGTAGACCTGCGCGGCCAGCGCGGGCGAGAGCGTCTGCCGGCGTACCCGCGCCAGCGCGTCGGCGACCGTCGCGTCCGGCCGCAGCACGATCGGCTCGGTCGTCATCAGGCCGCCCGCGGTCCGCTCCTCGTACGCCAGCAGCCGGCGCACGTCGGCGGCGTCGTCGGGGCGCATCAGCGCCAGCAGCCGCTCCTTGTCCTCCTCGGGCAGCTCCGAGAGCAGGTCGGCCGCGTCGTCCGGGTCCATCGCCTCCAGGACGTCGGCGGCCCGGTCGTCGTTCAGCTTGCCCAGGATCTCCACCTGGTCGTCCTCGGGCAGCTCCTCCAGGACGTCGGCGAGCCGGTCGTCGTCGAGGGCCGCCGCCACCTCCGCGCGCCGCTTCGGCGTCAGATGGTGCAGCACGTTGGCCAGGTCGGCGGGGCGCAGCCGTTCGAAGGTCGCGACGAGATTCTCGGCGCCCTGGCCGTCCTCCTCCAGCGTGAAGCCGGTGACCGCCGACCAGTCGACGGTCAGCGTCTCGCCGCGCCGCCGCAGCGCGCCGGCCTTGCCGCGCCGGACGAAGACCTTCCCGATCTCCCACTCGCGGCGGGCGGGCAACTGCTGGACGGCGACATCGAGGACGGTCACCTGCTCGTCGCTCTCCACGAGCTGTACGCGACGGTCGAGCAGCTCGCCCAGGACCAGCCGCTCCGTGGGACGTTGCTCGAAGCGCCGCATGTTGACCACGCCGGTCGTGATCACCTGACCCGAGGCGACGCCCGTGATGCGCGTCATCGGCAGGAAGATCCGGTGCCTGCTGAGCACTTCGACGACCATGCCGAGCACCCGGGGCGGACGGCCGCCGACGCGCAGCATCGCCACGAGATCGCGTACCCGTCCCACCTGGTCGCCGTTGGGGTCGAAGACCGGCACGCCGGCGAGGTGCGAGACGAAGACCCGGGAGGCGCCCGACGCCATCACGCGCTCCTCCCTGTCCGCGACAGTCTCTGTCTGTCGGTGTCTGTCTCTGTCTGTCCGTATGTGGTGTCTCCGGCCTTGACCGTGACGCCCGTGACTGTCCCCGTATCGACCGCGACAACGGGTTCAGGCTAGCCCGTACCGCTCCGTGCCGCCCTGGCGGATCCGTCCGTACGGTACGGGCGATCCGTCGCCGGGGCTCGTTGTCGATGGGCGTGGTCGGCACGGGTACGCTGCGGTCTGCCGTCCCCCCTCACGTATGAGAGGCAGTGCGTTCGTGACCCTTCTTCGGTCCTCCGCCCGACTTTGCCGGGCCGCGATTCCCGTGGCTCTCTGCGTCGGGATGACCGTCGCGCTCACGGCGTGCGGCAGCGACGAGGATCCGGACGCGGGGACGAACGGCGTCGGCAAACTGTCGGCCGCCGGGATCGAGAAGAAGGCGAAGACCGCCGCCGAGAGCGCGGACGCGGTGCGCCTGGCCGGCACGGTCGTCACCGACGGGCAGACGTACAAGCTCAACATGTCGCTCAAGGAGGCCGGCGGGACCGGGTCGGTCAGCAGCAAGACCGGCGGCACCTTCGAGCTGCTGCGCGTCGAGGACGAGCTGTTCCTGAAGGCGGACGCGGGCTTCTGGAGCCACGCGGACGACAAGGGCGGCGACGGCGGGTCGGGCGAGGCGCCCAGCGAGGCCGACTCCGAGGCCGCGGAGAAGCTCGACAACAAATACGTGAAGGTCCCCGAGGACGATCCGGCCTACGACCAGCTGCGGGGCTTCACCGACAAGAGCGTGCTGCTCGACGGGCTGCTGGGGCTGCACGGCAAGCGCGGCAAGGGCGACCGCGCCGAGATCGGCGGCGTACGCACGATCACGGTCAACGGCGACGGAGGCGCGGGCGGCTCGCTGAACGTGTCGCTGGAAGGCACGCCGTACCCGCTGCAACTGGCCCGCGCGGGTGACGCGGGGACGCTCACGCTCACCGACTGGGGCAAGGACTTCCCCCTGGAGGCGCCGGCCGAGGGCGAGATGGTGGACTACGGCAGCACGCTGCCGAGCACCTGAGTCCCGCCCGGCGGCCGTCAGTCCTTCTTCTTCCGCTTGAACAGCAGCCGCGGCACGGCCGCCGGGGCCGGCTGACGCGTCGTCGCCGATGTCGGCAGCGGCGTCGCTGCCTGCGAGTCCTGCGGCAGGTCGGTGATCGCGTCGCGCGGCTCCAGGCGCAGCACCCGTGACTCGCGCGCCCAGCGGTCCGTCATCTCGTCGAAGTCCGGCGCGTTGAGCCGCTTGCCCTTCAGCTCGGCCACAGCGCTCTCCCACGCCTCCGTACGAGGAGCGAGTTCGGTGACGGACGCGGTCCAGGCCACCAGCCGCCCGCCCTTGTCCTTGCTCCGTACGGTCACCTCGGCGGTGGAGCCGTCGACCAAACCCGGCAGGGGCTGCTCGCCGGCGCCGTCCCCGACGATCAGCGCGGCGCCGTCGAGCCAGACGTGCCACAGGGCGCGGGCGGGCCCGCCCGCCCGCACCCAGATGAGGCCGGACTTCTTGGTGGCCTCCTCGACGAGCGCCTTGCCGAGGAGCGATGAGCCGGGAGCGGTTTCTGTCATACCCGGCAGCCTAGGCCGTGTCTTCGAAGTCCCGCTTGGCCCGCGGGCGGACGGCGCTACTTTGAAGACACGACCCAGGGGGTGCGGTCGAACCGGCCCCGGGCCGTGCCCCGGAGCCCTACAGCCACCCGTTGCGCTTCAGCGTCCGGTGGATGGAGAGACAGATGACGGCGATGCCGCACAGCACCATCGGGTAGCCGTACCTCCAGCCGAGTTCCGGCATGTGCTCGAAGTTCATGCCGTAGACGCCGCAGACCGCCGTCGGTACGGCGATGATCGCCGCCCAGGAGGTGATCTTGCGCATGTCCTCGTTCTGCGCGACGGTCGCCTGCGCCAGATTGGCCTGGAGGATCGAGTTGAGCAGCTCGTCGAAGCCGATGACCTCCTCGTGCACCCTGGCCAGGTGGTCGGCGACGTCGCGGAAGTACTTCTGCACGTCCGGTTCGACCAGCCGCATCGGACGCTCGCTCAGCAGCTGCATCGGGCGCAGCAGCGGCGCCACGGCCCGCTTGAACTCCAGCACCTCGCGCTTGAGTTGGTAGATCCGCCCGGCGTCCGAGCCCGGCGGGCTGCCCTTGGCGGGCGCCGAGAACACGGCGATCTCGACCTCGTCGATGTCGTCCTGCACGGCGGCGGCCACCGCGATGTAGCCGTCGACCACATGGTCGGCGATGGCGTGCAGGACCGACGAGGGCCCTTTGGCGAGCAGTTCGGTGTCGTCCTCCAGCCGGTGCCGCAGCGCGCGCAGCGAGCCCTTGCCGCCGTGCCGCACGGTGATGACGAAGTCCCGGCCGGTGAAGCACATGACCTCGCCGGTCTCCACGACCTCGCTGGTCGCGGTCAGTTCGGCGTGCTCGACGTAGTGGATGGTCTTGAAGACGGCGAAGAGGGTGTCGTCGTACCGCTCCAGCTTGGGCCGCTGGTGGGCGTGTACGGCGTCCTCGACGGCGAGCGGGTGCAGCCCGAACTCCTCGGCGATACCGGCGAATTCGGCCTCGGTCGGCTCATGGAGGCCGATCCAGGCGAAGCCGCCGCCCTTGCGCACCTCCAGCATCGCCTCGTGCGGGGTGAGGCACGGCTCGTCCTTCATCCGGCGGCCGTCGCGGTAGACGGCGCAGTCGACGACGGCGCTGGACGCCGAGGGGTCGCGGGTGGAGTCGTACGTGCTGTAGGCGGTGTTGCTCTTGCGCAGGGACGGACGGACCGCCGCACGCAGGTCACGGATCATCGACATGGCTGGCTCCTCACGGAGAGGCCGTCGGCGGGGCGTGGCGCAGCCCGGAACGGGGACGTGACGCGCGTACGTGCTGACACGAGATCGGAACGGCGTGACATGACGTGCCACGACGCTGCGCGTATACGTCCGCAAAGCGGGCGGCACCGCGAGGACGCGGTGACGGCGTTCGCTACAGACAGGCAAAACAGTGCTGGTGCAGTGCTCTTCCGTCGTGCGACAAGCCGCGGGCCTGTACGGGGCAGGGCCTCAGACGAGAGAGGCGGTACAGCGCGAGGAAGAGCGGCTGGTACTGGCCGGGTGACTTCGATCCACCGCAGCCCCACCTCCTCCGGCCGGTCCCCCGTAGGGGATGACGTGTGTCGGGACTGGAGAGCGACGCTTCGGCGCGCTGTCCCGACCGGCGGCCCAGACTAGCAGTCGATCGGGGCCAATTTGGTCTCTTGCCCGTTAAGGCGGCGTTCTATGCTCACCGGATGGCAGAAGTTCTTTCTCTGGTCGAGGCCCGGTTGCGTACCGCCCTCGGCGAACCGGACGCGCGCGCCGCGATGACGTTCGTGGGCACGGACCGTGTCGAGGTGCTGCGATTCCTCGACCCCGGGGAGTCACCGGGCTCCGACGTCGGCGCCGTCGTGCGGTACGCCACGCTGGGGATGTCCGCGCGGCCGATGGCCGACCCGACGGTCGTCGTCCCCGACCCGGCGCGGGGGCCGCGCGCCGAACTGGTCCTGTCCGTACGCGCCGGGCTCGCCGACACCGACAAGGTGCTGCACCCCCTCGCCGTGCTGGCCGTGTCGCCCCAGGTCGAGGGCCTGGTCGTGTCCGCGGGGGCCTCGCTGGAAGTCGGTGAACCCCTGTGGCCGGGTGCGCCGTTCAGCTCCGTGCTCGTCGGGGAGTCCGGCGGACTGGTCCCCGATCTGGAACTGGAGGCGCCGCTCGAACCCGTACGGTTCCTGCCGCTGCTCCCGATGACGCCCAACGAGGCCGCGTGGAAGCGGGTCAAGGGCGCGCAGGCGCTCCAGGAGCGGTGGTTGGCGCACGGGACGGACCTGCGCGACCCGCTGCGCGGCTCGGTCCCGCTGGACTGACGATCCGCCGTATCGACGTCGTGCCGCACAGGCGTCGTGCCGGACCGAGGAGTACGTGTAAGCGCCCGGGAACCCCTGAACCCCGTACGCCGCCAAGAGGAGTACCCGTCTCGTACAGGCCGCCGGTATTTGCCGCCGTTCTGTGCCGGACGGGTGATCGTCCTTGACGGGGCGCCGACCGGGGAGGACCGTTGGGCGGCATGAGGGGCGAACCAGGTTGCCCGAAGTGCGGTGGCCGGGTCAGGGCGCCCGGTCTCTTCGCCGACTCCTGGCAGTGCGACACCCACGGCACGGTGCATCCGCTGCAGCCGGTAATACCGCCCAGCGTCGAAGCCCTCGGGGTCGTGGTGAACCGCGCCCGCGTCCCCGTCTGGATGCCCTGGCCGCTCCCCGTCGGCTGGCTCTACACCGGCGTGGCGTACGCGGGCGACGACCGCAGCGGTGGCCGGGCCACCGCCGTCGCGTGTTCGGGCCCCGGCCCGCTCGGCGGCTCGGGAGAGCTGCTGCTGGTCGCCGAGGAGCTCGGTGTCGGACTCGGGGCGCGGTACGCGGGGATCGACGGGCCCGACCCGGGCCCGAGCATCTGTGTCGACAAGCCCCCGCACGCCAAACTGCTGGCCGCCGGCCGCCCCACCCCGCTCTGGCACGTGCCAGAGGCCCCACCGGACCGCGCGGTCTTCGCGGGCGAGGCGCTCGGGCTGTGGCTCTGGGCGATCGTCTGGCCGGAGCAGACGGGGCTGCTGATGTACGACGAGCTGGTGCTGACCGATCTGCGTGACGCGGGCGCCGAGGTGGACCTGCTGCCGTGCGGGGCGCTGTCCCAGCGCCTGCTGAGCTGAGAGTCCGCGCGGCACAGGACCGGGCGCTGACGGACCCGGGGCGGACCATGGGCGGACCAGGGGCCCGACCGTCCGGGACGGTCTTGCGCGCCCGTTATCCTGGAGCGTCCCCTGCCCGTCCGAGCCCTTGGAGTACGCGTCGTGCGCATTGATCTGCACACCCACTCCACGGCGTCGGACGGTACGGACACCCCGGCCGAGCTGGTACGCAACGCCGCCACCGCCGGTCTGGACGTCGTCGCGCTCACCGACCACGACACGACCCGGGGTCACGCCGAGGCGCTCAAGGCCCTCGCCGAGCTGGACAGCGGCCTCACCCTCGTCACCGGCGCCGAGCTCTCCTGCCGGGCCGACGGTGTGAGCCTGCACATGCTGGCGTACCTCTTCGACGCCGACGAGCCCCAACTGCTGCGCGAGCGTGAGCTGGTGCGCGACGACCGGGTGCCGCGCGCGCGGGCGATGGTGGCCAAGCTCCAGGAACTGGGCGTGCCGATCACCTGGGAACAGGTCGCCCGCATCGCCGGGGACGGTTCGATCGGCCGCCCGCACGTCGCGTCGGCGCTCGTCGAGCTGGGCATCGTGGGCTCGGTCGACGAGGCGTTCACCTCCCGGTGGCTCTCCGACCACGGCCGGGTGTACGTGCCCCGGCACGAGTTGGACCCCTTCGAGGCGGTCCGGCTGGTCAAGGCCGCCGGCGGCGTCACCGTCATCGCGCATCCGCTGGCCGTGACCCGGGGCGCGGTCGTGGCCGAGGCGGCGCTCGCGCGGCTGGCCGAGGCGGGCCTCGACGGCGTCGAGGTCGACCACATGAACCACGACGAGCCCACACGCGCACGGCTGCGCGGACTCGCCGCCGAGCTGGGGCTGCTCACCACCGGCTCCAGTGACTACCACGGCACCCGGAAGACCGTCCGGCTCGGGGAGTACAGCACCGACCCGGAGATCTACGGCGAGATCGTCCGGCGCGCCTCGGGCGCGTTCCCGGTCCCCGGCGCGGGCGGACACGCGTAAGCGACCCGTGCAGGCGTGTAGGCACGCACCTCGCGTACCGCCCGCCCATCGCTTGCCGCCCCGTGCCGCCCCGTAAGCGGTCGCGTAGCGCGTCCCCGCTCCATCCACCCACTCCTCGCAAGGCCACACCGTGTTCGACGCCGCCGTTTTCGGTTCCCTCTTCCTGACCCTCTTCGTGATCATGGACCCACCCGGGATCACGCCGATCTTCCTCGCCCTCACCTCCGGGCGCCCCGCCAAGGTCCAGCGCAGGATGGCCTGGCAGGCGGTGGCCGTCGCCTTCGGTGTGATCACCGTCTTCGGCATCCTCGGCCAGCAGATCCTCGACTATCTGCATGTGTCCGTCCCCGCGCTGATGATCGCCGGCGGACTGCTCCTCCTGCTCATCGCGCTCGACCTGCTCACCGGCAAGACCGACGAGCCCAAGCAGACGAAGGACGTCAACGTCGCCCTCGTACCGCTGGGCATGCCGCTCCTGGCGGGCCCCGGCGCGATCGTCTCCGTCATCCTCGCAGTGCAGCACGCCGACGGCGCGGCGGCGCAGGTGTCGGTGTGGGCGGCGATCGTGGCGATGCACGCCGTGCTCTGGCTGACGATGCGCTACTCGCTGGTGATCATCCGGCTGATCAAGGACGGCGGCGTGGTGCTGGTGACCCGGCTCGCCGGAATGATGCTCTCGGCCATCGCCGTGCAGCAGATCATCAACGGCGTCACCCAGGTCGTGCAGGGCGCGTGACACCAAAGCGCCCCCGCACGGATGGTCCGTACGGGGGCGTCTCGACAGGTGCCGATCAGTGGATCACGTGGATCCCGGAAACTATGAGGCCGTGGTGACGGCCGGTCGGATATAGAGGCGCTGCCCTGTTGAGGCGGCCTGCTGCACGATCTGATTGACGGAGGCGGCGTCCACGACGGTGCTGTCGACGGCGGTGCCGTCAGCATCGTTCAGTCGCATGATCTCGAAGCGCATATCGCTTCTCCCTTCGTCTGATCCTCCGTAGGAGAACTGTGTGTGACGGGTAGCCCGTCGTTGATTACATAAGGCCACAACGCCTTGCCCTCTGCAAACATTCCCTACACTAAGGAAATTTTTCGGTTGGCTAACTACTGGCGGGTACGGTCGCGCCCCCGGACAATGGACCCCGTATGAGCGAGGCAGAGATCAACCCCGACATCGCCGAGGTCGGCGCCCGCCTGGAGCACACCAACGAACTGCTCCAGCGGATGCTCGCCGAGGTCGCCAAGACGCCCTCCACCCACGCCATTTTCGTCGACGCGGGTTACGTCTACGCTGCGGCCGGATTACTTGTAGCGGGGACCGAGGACCGGCGGGCCTTCGATCTCGACGCCGAAGGGCTCATCGAGGCGTTCATCGACAAGGCGCGCACGATATTCGCGGACAGCAGGTTGCTGCGGGTCTACTGGTACGACGGCGCGCGGCGGCGTATCCACACGCCCGAGCAGCAGTCCATCGCGGAGCTGCCCGACGTCAAGGTCCGCCTCGGCAATCTCAACGCCAACAATCAGCAGAAGGGCGTCGACTCACTGATCCGCACGGATCTCGAATCGCTCGCCAGACACCGCGCCATCAGCGACGCCGCGCTGGTGGGCGGTGACGAGGACCTGGTGTCCGCCGTCGAGGCCGCGCAGGGGTACGGCGCCCGCGTCCATCTCTGGGGCATCGAGGCCGGCGACGGGCGCAACCAGGCCGAGCCGCTGCTGTGGGAGGTCGACAGCCAGCGCACCTTCGACCTCGACTTCTGGAAGCCGTACGTGACACGGCGGCCCGTCACCACGTACGAGAACGAGGGCGATCCCCCGCCCTCGCGCGAACAGGTGCGCTTCATCGGCGCGCAGATCGCCGCGACCTGGCTGGTCGGGCGCGGGCGGGTGGCGATGGCGGAGCTGCTGCCGGGCCATCCGTATCTGCCGGGGCCCGTGGACCAGGACCTGCTGATCGAGGCGGAGAAGCTGCTGCAACGGTCGCTGCGCGGCCACGCCGTACTGCGACGGGCCCTGCGGGACGGGTTCTGGCAGCACCTGGAGGCGCAGTTCTGAGCGCCTTGGCTCTCAGCTACGGGTGTCGTCCCAGAAGGCGCTGAGCGCGGCGGCCGTACGCAGCGGCTGATCGGTGTTCGGTGAGTGCTCGGCGCCCTCGATCACCGTCCGGCGCGCGTCCAGCCGCCGCGCCATGTCGTCGAGCAACGGCACCGGCCAGGTGTCGTCCCGCTCGCCGGAGACCACGTGCTTGGGCAGCGGCCGTACGGCGGCCAGCTCGGCGACCCGGTCCGGCTCGACCGTCAACTGCCGCCCCGTAGCGATCAGTTGGACGGGATTGTGGCGCAGCCAGCGGCGGCGCAGATCCGCGCCGTCGCCGTCGACATCCGTCTCCTCCGGCGGGTCCATCGCGCGGATGCCCTCCCAGACCTGCTCCATGTCCATGTGCGTGAGCACCAGGGCCTCGCTCAGCAGCCGTACCCGCTCCTGCTGGGAGGGGGCGATGCGGGCGGGGCCCGAGGAGATCAGCGTCAGCGTCAGAAACGGCTCGGCGTCCGTGAGCACGGCCGCGCGGCTGATCTGCCCGCCCAGCGAGTGCCCCACGAGATGGACCGGCGCTCCGACCGCCTCGGCCTGCGCCAGCACATCCGCCGCCAACTCCTCCTGGGCGTACGCCTCTTGGGAGTCGGGACCGTCGGACTCGTACTGCCCGCGACCGTCCACGGCGACGGCGCGATAACCGGCCGCGGTGAGCGGTACCAGCATCGCGATGAAGTCCTCCTTACTGCCGGTGAATCCGGGCAGCAGGAGGGCGGTGCCCCGCGGCGTCCCCTCGGGCCGCGCGTCGAGCACGGCGAAGTGCCCGCGTCGCGTCGACAGCTGGAGCGCGCGGGTGCGGGGCGGGGGAACGAACGTGGGCGGCCGGCTCATGCGACGAGCGTAAGACCCCGCGCCCACCGCCGCCTCACCCGGCCGGGGCGCCTCCTACCGAGGGCGGCACACACGCCGATGGCCCGGCACCCCTGCGGGGCCGGGCCATCGGTGTTGAAGCGTCAGCTCTCGGGCTGGGCGACCGCCGCGCGCGTACGGCGGCGGCGCGGCTTGGCCTCGGCGGCGGGGGCGTCGGCCTCCGCGGCGTCGGCGGCCTTCACCGTCTCGGCCTCGACCGGGGCCTTGGCGGCGCGTGTACGGCGCCGGGGCTTGGTCTCGGTCTTCGTCCCGGCGTCCACGTCGGCGACCGCGCCATCGGTGACCGCGGCCGGAGCCGCGCTCTCGACGGTGTCCACGGCCTCGACCGCGGGCTTGGCGGCGCGCGTACGACGACGGCGCGGCTTGGTGGCCGACTCGGCGTCGGCCGCGTCCTCGGGCTGGGCCATCGGCTCGACGAACACCTCACGCGCGGGCTCGGTGACGGTCGTGGCGACCGCCACCGCCGCGTCGGCGGGCACGCTCACGCGCGTACGCCGACGACGACGCGGGATACGCGGCTCGTCGGCGCCCTCGACGGTGTCGGCCACGTCGGCCGCCGTCGGGACCGTCTGTGCCTCGCCGGCCTCCAGGGACGTCCCGCCGCGTGTACGGCGGCGCTGGCGCGGTGTACGCGTACGCGCCGGGCGCTCCTCCTGTACGACGGCGGCCGTACGCGCCGGCGGACCGGCGGACTTGCGGCCGCGACCGCCCGTCTCGCCCAGGTCCTCGACCTGCTCCGCCGACAGACCGGCACGCGTCCGGTCCGTACGCGGCAAGATGCCCTTGGTCCCCGCGGGGATGTCGAGCTCCTCGAAGAGGTGCGGCGAGGTGGAGTACGTCTCCGGCGGGTCCGGGAAGCCCAGGTCCAGCGCCTTGTTGATCAGCTGCCAGCGCGGGATGTCGTCCCAGTCGACCAGCGTCACGGCGATGCCGGACGCGCCCGCGCGGCCGGTGCGGCCGATGCGGTGGAGGTAGGTCTTCTCCTCCTCGGGCGACTGGTAGTTGATGACGTGCGTCACGCCTTCGACGTCGATACCGCGGGCGGCGACGTCGGTGCAGACGAGGACGTCCACCTTGCCGTTGCGGAACGCGCGCAGCGCCTGCTCACGCGCGCCCTGGCCCAGGTCGCCGTGGACGGCGCCCGAGGCGAAGCCGCGCTGGGCCAGCTGGTCGGCGATGTCGGCGGCCGTACGCTTCGTACGGCAGAAGATCATCGCGAGCCCGCGGCCCTCGGCCTGGAGGATGCGCGCGACCAGCTCCGGCTTGTCCATGGAGTGGGCGCGGTAGACACGCTGGGTGGTGTTGGCGACCGTCGCGCCCGCGTCGTCGGGCGACGTGGCGCTGATGTGCGTCGGCTGCGACATGTAGCGACGGGCGAGACCGATGACCGCGCCCGGCATGGTCGCCGAGAACAGCATCGTCTGGCGCTTCGGGGGCAGCAGCTGGATGATCCGCTCGACGTCGGGCAGGAAGCCCAGGTCGAGCATCTCGTCGGCCTCGTCCAGGACGAGTCCGCGCACGTGCGACAGGTCGAGCTTGCGCTGGCCCGCCAGGTCGAGGAGCCGGCCCGGTGTGCCGACGATCACGTCGACGCCCTTCTTGAGGGCCTCGACCTGCGGCTCGTAGGCGCGGCCGCCGTAGATCGCCAGCACGCGCACGTTGCGCACCTTGCCGGCGGTCTGGAGGTCGTTGGTGACCTGCTGGCACAGCTCGCGGGTGGGGACGACCACGAGGGCCTGCGGGGCGTTGGTCAGCTGCTCGGGAACGGCCCGGCCCGCCTCGACATCGGCGGGGACGGTGACGCGCTCCAGGAGCGGCAGGCCGAAGCCGAGCGTCTTGCCGGTGCCGGTCTTGGCCTGGCCGATGACATCCTTGCCGGACAGTGCGACCGGGAGGGTCATCTCTTGGATGGGGAACGGAGACATGATGCCGACGGCTTCTAGTGCTTCGGCTGTCTCGGGGAGGATTCCGAGGTCTCGGAAAGTCGTAGTCAGGGTGCTGCCTCTTCTGTGAGACGCGACGCGAGGCGAACGCTGGGGGTCGTACCGCACCTGGGTACTCGGCCGGCCGTGGATTGGCCGGATGGCGCGGGACCACTGCCGTCGCTCGAGCGCTCGTGCCGCTGAGGGGGCCCCTCATCTGCAGGTCGTACGCAGCTGTGCATACGGTCCGCGCGGAGGGCGGTCGGGGTCGGAGCCGATCGGGCCACCGACCGGGCATCCTCATGGGGCCTGTCCGGGACAGATCTCCCGGTCAAACACTGCGATGGCCCACCGAATACTCGGCAGGCGCATTACCACTGTACCTCGGAATCGCGCATGTGTGTTGGACGAATTCGTCGGAACAGTGTGAGGGCACTTGCCGGCCGGGCCCTTACCCCGTGCGCGGAGCGGGCTCTGCGCCGTGCGGCGAGCGGGCTATTGTGCGCTGCATGGAGACGTCTGACAACGCCACTGCGCCCGAGTCCACACCGGGGTCCGCGCCCGGATCCACGGCCGGATCCGCCCCCGCAGAACACACGGGGATCGCCGCCCAGGACTGGGCGACCGCCTCCGCCGATCCGAGGTACCGGGCCGCGGTCGTGGATCTGCTGGGAGCACTCGCCTACGGCGAACTGGCGGCCTTCGAGCGGCTCGCCGAGGACGCCAAACTCGCGCCGACGCTGGACGACAAGGCGGAACTCGCGAAGATGGCCTCCGCGGAATTCCACCATTTCGAGAGACTGCGCGACCGGCTCGGCGAAATCGACGCCGATCCGACGGGCGCGATGGATCCTTTCGCCGCCGCGCTGGACGACTTCCACCGCCAGACCGCGCCGTCGGACTGGCTGGAGGGTCTGGTCAAGGCGTATGTGGGCGACTCGATCGCCAGTGACTTCTACCGTGAGGTGGCCGCGCGGCTGGATTCCGACACCCGCGGTCTGGTGCTCGCTGTGCTCGATGACACAGGGCACGGCAATTTCGCGGTGGAGAAGGTCCGCGCCGCGATCGAGGCGGAACCGAGGGTCGGCGGGCGGCTCGCGCTCTGGGCGCGGCGGCTGATGGGTGAGGCGCTGTCGCAGGCGCAGCGCGTGGTGGCCGACCGGGACGCGCTCTCGACGATGCTGGTGGGCGGGGTCGCCGACGGCTTCGACCTGGCCGAGGTGGGCCGGATGTTCTCGCGGATCACCGAGGCGCACACGAAGCGGATGGCGGCGCTGGGACTGGCCGCCTGAGACCGGTTGCCTCGGGCCGGTTGCCCGAGGCCGTCCGTCCGAGGCCGCGGGAGCGTCAGGAGGGCATCGGCCGGCGCAGGACATGGCCCGCGGGGCGGAGCAGCAGCGAGAGCAGGACCGCCCCGACAACCACCGCGCCGATCAGTGTCGCGACGAAGTGACCGGGGCCGAGCGCCGCGTGCGTGAGCATCGCGCCGAAGAGGGAGCCCAGGGACCCCGCGGCGAGCACGGGGCGGCGGGAGGGGAGCCGGTGGGGCAGCCGCTGGAGCGCGGCCCACGAGGCACCCAGTCCGAGCAGGACCGCACCGAGAGCTTCCAAGATCACCGCTGATCACCTCACCACGTGCGCTGGCCGATCGAGTCGTAGCCCGGTCTACCCGGAGTGCGCGCGGGGCAACCCTCCGCGATCCGAAGACCCAGCAAAGGAGTGGCCCGGCGGGAGATCCCGCCGGGCCACTCCTCTGTCTCTGTGGTGCTGTTCCGCCGTTTCGAACTAGAGAGCGCCGAAGCCCACCCGTCGGGTCGTCGGCTCGCCGATCTCCACGTACGCGATCCGTTCGGCCGGTACGAGCACCTTCCGCCCCTTTTCGTCCGTGAGGCTGAGCAGCTTCGCCTTGCCGGCGAGTGCGTCGGCCACGGCGCTCTCGACCTCCTCGGCGGACTGCCCGCTCTCCAGAACGATCTCGCGGGGCGTGTGCTGCACGCCGATCTTGACCTCCACCGCTATGTCCCTCCGAACGGTCAGTGCGTTGCGCGGTCAACCGCGCGGTACCCAGCACACATTAGCCCGGAGAGACGGCGCTCAGGACGGTGGCCGGGCACGCCCGCAGCGAACACGGACCGCGCCGGGAGCCCGTCAGGCGCCGGGGTGCTGCTCGCTGCCGTGCAGCGGGAATCCGGCGATGCCGCGCCAGGCGAGCGAGGTGAGAAGTTCCACTGCCTTGTCCCGCGGGATGACCGACTCGCTGGAGAGCCAGTACCGCGCCACCACCTGGGAGACGCCGCCGAGTCCGACGGCCAGCATCATGGACTCCTCCTTGGAGAGGCCCGTGTCCGACGCGATCACGTCGGAGATCGCCTCCGCGCACTGGAGCGCCACCCGGTCGACGCGCTCGCGCACGGCGGGCTCGTTCGTCAGGTCGGACTCGAAGACCAGCCGGAACGCGCCGCCCTCGTCCTCGACGTAGGCGAAGTACGCGTCCATCGTGGCCGCGACCCGGAGCTTGTTGTCGCTCGTCGACGCCAGGGCCGTACGCACGGCGTTCAGCAGGGCCTCGCAGTGCTGGTCGAGAAGGGCCAGGTAGAGGTCCAGCTTTCCCGGGAAGTGCTGGTAGAGGACGGGCTTGCTGACGCCGGCCCGCTCCGCGATGTCGTCCATCGCCGCGGCATGGTAACCCTGTGCGACGAAGACTTCCTGAGCCGCACCCAGAAGCTGATTGCGTCGAGCGCGGCGTGGCAGGCGCGTGCCTCGCGGGCGCGCCGCCTCGGTCTGCTCTATGGCTGTCACGCCGCCTCCCAGAATTGTTCCGTGCGCGCTGTGCGCCGCCTTGCCATCGTACTTTTGGGTAACCCGGCTGTGCGTGGTCAGGCCGCAGAATTTCACGGACCGGACAGCCGGGGGAGCCTGATATCCGGCCGGCCGCGAGGGCGGCGGCGGAAAAAAGTATCCAATGCCGACAAAAGGCGAACCCGGTCCCGAGCGGCCGCTCAGCGGTAGTCGTCCTCGTCGAGAGAGACGATACGCGCCTGTTCGGCGGCGTCGGTCTCGTCGGCCTCGGCCGTATCGACGGGGGCCGGCGGATCGTCGTCGGACGGTTGGACGTCCGTGTGCTGCTCGGCGGCGTCGGCCTCCGGGGTCTCCTCGCCGAGTTCCTCGAGTTCGCCGGAATCCGCCCCCGCGCCGCGATCTTCCTCGTCGATGTCGTTCGGGAATGTGTCCGGGTCGCTCGGGTCCGCCGACATGGGGCGCCCTTTCTTCTCCGGTCGTCTTCCGTCTTCTTCCG
The DNA here is from genome assembly GCF_040560175.1 of Streptomyces panacea. Lineage (NCBI taxonomy): Bacteria > Bacillati > Actinomycetota > Actinomycetes > Kitasatosporales > Streptomycetaceae > Streptomyces > Streptomyces panacea. The sequence continues at coordinate 21,899 of NZ_JARJHW010000053.1, read as the reverse complement.
CCGTCCATTCGCGAAATGAGGCGAATACGTACGCGTACTTACGAGGGTAGGAGGTCCGCACCCTCGACGCTATGCGTCCTGTGACGGTGAACACGCGAAACGGCGTGTGATCGTCTCGTAACATTGCCCGCATGTCTTCGACCGAGCTGCCGGAAACCCTCGCCGCCGTTGTCCCGCGCGTGAGCACCGTCCGGGTCGCCGACGGCGAGCGGCTTCGTTCGCTGGCCCTGCCGGGGCTGACCCTGAACGTGCGCTCACGGCCCCCGACGCGCCCCGGAGCGCCGCGCGCGCTGTACGTGCACGGCCTCGGCGGCTCCTCGCAGAACTGGTCCGATCTGATGCCCCTGTTGGCCGACGTGGTCGACGGCGAGGCGGTCGACCTGCCCGGCTTCGGCGACTCCCCGCCGCCGGCCGACAGGAACTACTCGATCACGGCCCACGCGCGGGCCGTGATCCGGCTGCTCGACGCGGGCGGGCACGGCCCGGTACATCTCTTCGGCAACTCCCTGGGGGGCGCCGTATCGACCCGGGTCGCCGCCGCCCGTCCCGACCTGGTGCGCACCCTCACCCTCGTCTCGCCCGCGCTGCCCGAGATCCGCGTGCAGCACAACGCCCTGCCGACCGCCCTGCTCGCCGTGCCCGGCGTCGCCGCGCTGTTCGGGCGCATGACGCGCGAGTGGACGGCCGAGCAGCGCACCCGCGGGGTGATGGCCCTCTGTTACGGAGACCCCGGCCGGGTCTCCGAGGAGGGGCTGCGGAACGCGGTGGAGGAGATGGAGCGGCGGCAGGGTCTTCCGTACTTCTGGGAGGCGATGACCCGCTCCGCGCGGGGCATCGTCGACGCGTACACCCTCGGCGGCCAGCAAGGGCTGTGGCGCCAGGCCGAGCGGGTCCTCGCGCCGACACTGCTGGTGTACGGAGGGCGGGATCAGCTTGTTTCGTACCGTATGGCACGAAAGGCGTCCGCCGCTTTCCGTGATTCCCGACTCCTGACGCTTCCGGACGCCGGGCATGTTGCCATGATGGAGTACCCGAAGGTGGTCGCGGAGGCCGCGCGGAGTCTCATCCAGGAGTCCGACGGGGTGACAGGTGAGACGAACGGGCGTGCCGGTCGTAATGACGGTGGAGACGCCAACACCTTCGGCAGTAGTGGCGACAGCGGTGACAACGACAGTGGCGGGAGCTGATCCGGGGCGTGGGACGACACAGCCGTAAAGGCCCCGCACCCCAGGGATCCGACAGCAAGAAGCGCGCCCCCGCCGCGAGCGGCCCACCGGCCGGTGAGCGGGAGACACGGCCCGTCCCGCCTCCCGGAGAGCGGGGACGCGCGGCGCCGCCGTACGGCACACCCGCGCACGGCGTGCCGCAGGTGCGCGGCGGGCATCCCGAGCACCGTGAGCCGGGCGGTGGCTGGGGCGATCAGCAGGGGTACGGGGACCGGCAGGGCGAGTCGCAGGGACCCCCGTACCCGCAGGGGCCGCGCGGGCAGACGCGTTCGGCCACCGGGCGGCGCCGAGTGCCCGGACCGCGCCGCGAGTTCGTCGACGCCTTCGACGCGCCGCCCCCTCCGTACGGATCCGGCGTAGGCGCCGACTTCGGTACGGACGCCGACTCGTCGCGGTGGCGGCCCGATCCGTACGCCCCCGTGACCGACTGGGACGACGAGGGCAGTCGTCCCCGCGTGGCCTCCGCGGCCGACTCCGGCCGTGGCTCCGTCCGGGGCGATCCCGAGGCCGCCCCGGACGCCGAGGGCGAGGGGGAGCGGCCCGCCAAGGGCGGTCTGGGGCGCACCTTCACCGGCATCGCCGCGGCGGCCGTGACCACGGTGCTCGTCGTCGTGGTGGCCGGTCAGGTCACCGGCGGCCGTGACTCCCGGACCGACGCGCTGCCCTCCGGCGGGCTCGCCCGCGACGGCGAGGACGCCGCCTCGCGCTCGGACGGCAGGCCGACCCCGAAGGAGCCCGTGGTGCAGGCCCCGGCGCTGCCTCCCACCTACGGTCAGTTGATGGCCAGGCAGTTCCCGCTGGCCGCCGACCTCAAGGGCTCGGGCGAGTTCGACGCTGTCCCCGGACTCGCCGAGGCACCCGGTGAGGGCCGCAAGGTCCGCTATCGGATCGACATCGAGAAGGGCCTCGGCCTCGACCGCAAGCTGTTCGCCGACGCCGTACAGAAAACCCTGAACGACGACCGGAGTTGGGCCCACAACGGGGCCATGACCTTCGAGCGGATCGCCGGTGGCTCACCGGATTTCGTTATCACGCTGGCCAGTCCCGGGACGACGGCCGAGTGGTGCGCCAAGTCCGGTCTGGACACCACCGTCGACAACGTCTCCTGCGACTCCGCCGCGACCGATCGCGTCATGATCAACGCGTACCGCTGGGCGCGGGGGGCCAAGACGTACGGCTCCAAGGCGATGCTCACCTACCGGCAGATGCTGATCAACCACGAGATCGGGCACCGGCTCGGGTACGGCCACGTGAGCTGCCGGACCCCGGGCTCGCTCGCGCCCGTGATGCAGCAGCAGACCAAGACGCTCGATCTCGACGGCGTGAAGTGCAAGCCCAACCCGTGGGCGTTCCCCGGCAGTTGAGGCGTCGGCCGCAGCTTGACGCAGTGTGACGGGATAGGTCCTTACCGCGACGGAACGCTACCGCGGTGGGAAAGTTACGTGCATTCACCCCTTCTGGTGGTGCGACGGACAACCGTCCGCCGTTCCACCGTCATGTCCGCTTACGGTCGTCCCGCTGTGAGTCGCCGATCCAACGGCGGCTTCCCACAAGGGAGATCGGGGGGGTGCTCGTGCGGATCGGACTACTCACGGACGGTGGCTACCCGTATGCGACGGGTGAGTCCAGGCTGTGGTGCGACCGGCTCGTACGCGGGCTCGGACAGCACGAGTTCGACATCTACGCGCTCAGCCGCAGCGCCGACCAGGAGGGCAACGGCTGGATTCAGCTGCCGCCCTCCGTACAGCGGGTCCGCACCGCGTCGCTCTGGTCGGCGGAGGGTGACGGGAGGGCGTACGGACGGCGTGAACGACGGCGCTTCGTGGGGCACTTCGGAGATCTGATCACCGCCGTCTGCACCCCGGACCAGAGCCGGGACGAGACCCAGGACAGGGGCGCCACCGAGGGGGCGGGCGGCGACGGCGCGCGCGGTGTGAGCGCCTTCGCCGAAGGGCTGTACGGGCTCGCCGAACTGGCGCGCGAGCGCGGCGGCCTGTCCACGGCCCTGCGTTCGGAGACCGCCGTACGGATCCTCGAATCCGCCTGCCACATCCCCGGCGCACGCCGGAGCGTGCGCGGTGCCACCGTCCCCGACTACCTGGTCTTCGCGGAGCAGCTGGAGCGCGCGCTGCGCCCGCTCTCCCTCGACTGGTACGACGACGACGGCCTCGGCGCCGTCGATCTGTGCCACGCCACGACGGGCGGATCCGCCGCCCTGCCCGGACTGCTGGCCAAACGCCTCTTCGGCGCCCCCCTGCTGGTCACCGAGTACGGCGTCCAGCTCCGCGCCCACTACCTGGCCGCCGGGCCCGGCGGCGACGCGCCCCTGCGCGCGCCGGTGCGCGCCCTGCTCGCGGCCTTCCAGGGTCGCCTCGCCGCCGAGGTCTACCGGCAGGCCACCGTCATCACCCCCGGCAACACCCACGCCAGACGGTGGCAGGAACGCTGCGGCGCGGACCGCGCGAAGCTGCGCACCGTCTACCCGGGAATGGAGACGGAGCGCTTCTCGGCGCTGGGCGAGCGCAATGAAGGCGGATTCGGGGGCGACGGCGGCGACGGTCGTGACGGTGGCGATCCGCACACCCTTGTCTGGGTCGGCCGGATCGAGCCCGCCAAGGACCTCATCTCCCTGCTGCACGCCTTCGCCGACATCCGTAAGGAGGAGCCCGAGGCGCGGCTGCGGATCATCGGCGCCGCGGCGCAGGGCGCGGAGGCGACGGCGTACCTCGCGCACTGCCGGGCGCTGGCCGCGCAGTTGTTCCCCGACGAGGCGGCCGACGCGCACGCCGTGGGCGACAACTGCGTCTCCTTCGAGGAGGTCGGCGGGCCCGGGGCGCCGGAGCTGGTGGACGCGTACGCGGCGGGCGGGGTGATCGTCCTGTCCAGCATCGTCGAGGGTTTTCCGGTCAGTCTGGTCGAGGCGATGTTCTGCGGGCGCGCGACGGTCTCCACCGACGTCGGCGCGGTCGTCGAAGTCATCGGTGGTACGGGGCTGGTGGTGCCCCCGCGCAATCCGCGGGCGCTCGCCGACGCCTGTGTCGCGCTGTTGCGCGACCCGGAGCGGCGCGAACGGCTGGGCGCCGCCGCGCGGGCCCGTGCCCTCGAACTCTTCACCGTCGAGCAGAACCTGGCGGCGTTCCGCGGCATCTATCTGGAGCTGATCTCGCACGCCCCGGTCCGGCGCCCCGCCGACACCGTGGACGCGCACGGCGAACCGCTGCCGTTCGCCAACCCGGCGGAGGCGTACGTACCGGGTCACTGGACCGCCGGACAGGCCAGGACCGTACCGATACCGGTACCGACGCCGGCGCCGGTACCGATGGTGCCTCCCGTGTCGATGCCCCTCCCCTTACCCGTGGCCGGGTCCTCACCGGCGGTGCCGCGAGCGTCGCGTCCTACGGAGGCGGTCGGCGTGGGCGCCGGACAGGCCCTGGGGGAGAGCGATGTCTGACCCGGGCACCGCATCCACGACCACCCCGTCGGGGACGACGAGACTCGCGCGGCGCGCGGGCCCGGCCGACCCCGTCAAGACGCTGATGCACAGCCACCGCGAACTCTGCGAACGCGCCGTCGACCCGCTGGAGATCGCCGCCGGACTGGAGGCGCACGGCGTCACCGACCGCGCTGCCGCGCGCTTCCGCCACCGGGACGTCTTCTCGCTCGCGGAGGAGCTGTACGCGCGCGTGCCGCGCGCCGCAGACAGCGGCCCGGACGCCGTCGGAGCGACCACGCCGCATCCGGCGCGTTCCACCGATCCGCGCGCCGGATGGGCGCTGCGCGCCCTGCTCCCGGGCGCCGTGTGCGCGGTCGCGCTCGTCGTCCTGCGGCAGGTCGACGCGCCGGACGGCGCCGGCGCGGCAATCCGTCTCGCGACCGGCGCGGCGGGGGCCGTCGCGCTCACCGTCGCACTCCGGCGCGGCCCGCTGCGCGTCGAGGGCCACACGGCGCGCGTCTCGCGGCTGTGGGTGTGCTGGCTGCTGGCGTACGCGCTGTACGGCGACGGGCTGCTGCACGCAGGGACCGGCGCCGGGCCGCCCGGGACGGCGCCCCCGGACGAGACGGCGGCGCCGCTGGTGGCCCTGGCGTTCGCCGTGGTTCCCGCCGCCTGGTGCGCGCATCTGCTGTCCGTCCAGGCACGGCGCAGGCTCACCGACAGCCGTGGACTGGCCGAGTTCGCCTCCCGGACCCGGCCGGTGCTGCTCGCTCTGCTCGCCCTGTACGCCGTCGCGCTGACGGCCCTGGCCGTCCTCGCCGAACTCGTCTTCGGCGGCGGCCGGGGCACGGGCGCCGGTCACCCCGTCGCGACCGTGGCCCTCGGCTGTCTGCTGCTCCTCGCCCGGCTGCTCACCGTCCACGGCTTCCCCAAGGCGGCGGCGACCGGCCTCGTCACCGCCTGCGCCGCCGAGGCGTCCGCCCTCGTCCTCGCCACGGTGGGCCGTGTCCCCGGCCTGGAGACCGTCTCCGCCCCTGTCCGGGCCCTGGTCGACGCGGGGGGAGCCGGAGCCGTACCGGCCGTCGCCTGCGGCGCCGCCGCGCTCGGGCTGCTGACCTACGCCGCGGTCGCCCTGTCCCGGGCCTCGGCCCACACCTGACCGGCGGCCGGCGACCACCGGCGCACGCCCCCGTCCGGGCCGCACCTCCGGACCCACAGACCTCCCGCGGAGCCGACGCCGCGGGCGTAACCCGAAGCACACGGAAACACCCTCTAAGGAGACGACAGAACATGACCCGTCAACCCCCAGTACCGGCACGTCGGAAACAAGGGGCCGCGCGATGAGGGTTCTGCTGCTCGGTGCCAACGGTTTCCTCGGGCGCTTCGTCGCCGACCGGCTGCTCGCCGATCCGGCCGTGCATCTGACCGCACTCGGCCGCGGCGACGACGCCGACGTACGGTTCGACCTCGCCGGCGGCAGTCCCGGAGCGCTCACCCGCTTCCTGGACGCCGTCCACCCCGGAGTCGTCATCAACTGCGCCGGCGCCACCCGGGGCGGCGCCCGCGACCTGACCCGGCACAACACCGTCGCCGTCGCGACCGTCTGCGAGGCGCTGCGCCGCAGTGGCTGCGGCGCCCGCCTCGTCCAGCTCGGGTGCTCCTCCGAGTACGGGCCCTCCCAGCCCGGCTCGTCCACCGCCGAGGACGCGGTGCCACGGCCCGGCGGGCCGTACGGCGTGAGCAAGCTGGCCGCCAGCGAGCTGGTGCTCGGCGCGGGGCTCGACGCCGTCGTGCTCCGGGTCTTCTCGCCCGTCGGACCCGGCACGCCCGCGGGTTCCCCGCTCGGCCGGCTCGCCGAGGCGATGCGCCGCGCCATGCAGTCCGGCGACGGCGAGCTGAAGCTCAGCGGCCTCGGCGTGCAGCGCGACTTCGTCGATGTACGCGACGTGGCCCGCGCGGTGCACGCCGCCTCGCTCTCCGCCGCCCAGGGCGTCGTCAACATCGGTACGGGGCGGGCGGTCCGGCTCAGGGACGCCGCCGCCGTCCTCGCGAGGGTCGCCGGGTACGGCGGCGCCCTGCACGAGCTGGACGCGCCCACCGGCCCGCAGCGCCCCGCGCACGGGCACGCCCCCCACGCCACCCTCGGACCGCAGCGCGGCGAGCATCCGTCGGAGCAACTGGGCAGCGGACCCTTCCCGTACCCCGACGGCTGCGGCGGCTGGCAGCAGGCCGACGTCCGCACCGCGCGCGACCGGCTCGGCTGGCGGCCCCGGATCAACCTGGAGGAGTCGCTCGCCGACATCTGGATGGAGGCGGCATGTCGCATCTGACGACGACCGGGGGCAGCCTGTCGGCCACCGGCGCCGCCGGGCTCGGCTTCGGCATCCCCGGTTACGCGCATCCGCTGCTCGCCCCGGTCGAATGGGCCGAACTGACGCGCCCCGGAACGCCGTTGCACTGGGCCGTGCTCAACGTCGCGGACGGGCCGGGCAGTAGGCCCGACCCGCACTGCCTGGAGGCCGCGGGCCGGCTCAGGAACGCGGGCGTACGGGTGCTCGGGCATCTCGACCTCGCGTACGGCGCGCGGAGCTTCGGCGAGATCATCTCGGAGGCGCACGACTTCCACGACTGGTACCGCGTCGACGGCTTCTACCTGGACCGGTGTCCGGCGCAGGCGTCGTACCTCCCCGACGTCAGGCTCATGGCGGCGACGCTGGACACCATCTCCCACAGCGGGCATCTGGTCCTCGGCCACGGGACGCATCCGTACCCCGGATACGCCGAGATCGCCGACCAGTTGGTCACCTTCCGGGGGCCGTGGACCGACTACCGCTGGTCACAGGTGGCCGAGTGGACGGCGGACCATCCGCCCGAACGCTTCGTGCATCTCGTCCACGGGGTGCCCCGCAGCCATCTGGACGAGGCGACACGGATCGCGCGCTGGCAGGGCGCGGGCACGATCTTCTTCACCGACCGGAGCGATCACGACGACCGGATCGGACAGAACAGCCCATTCGCGGCCCTGCCCGGCTACTGGGACGAAATCGTCTCGCAGATCGGACCGGGTGTCTCGGAATGAGAAGGCGCGTGGCAGTGTTACCGGAAGAACAAACGTACTGACCAATCGACCAATCCCCTGTTGAGGTCCCTGTGTCGCTGCCACCCCTGGTAGAGCCCGCTGCCGAGCTCACCGTCGACGAGGTCCGCAGGTACTCCCGTCACCTGATCATCCCGGACGTCGGGATGGACGGGCAGAAGCGGCTGAAGAACGCGAAGGTGCTCGTCGTCGGCGCGGGCGGGCTCGGCTCGCCCGCGCTGATGTATCTGGCCGCGGCCGGTGTCGGCACGCTCGGCATCGTGGAGTTCGACGAGGTCGACGAGTCGAACCTCCAGCGGCAGATCATCCACAGTCAGGCGGACATCGGCCGCTCGAAGGCCGCTTCCGCGCGTGATTCCGTCCTCGGTATCAATCCGCTCGTGGAGGTCGTCCTCCACGAGGAGCGGCTCGAGTCCGAGAACGTCATGGAGATCTTCTCCCAGTACGACCTGATCGTGGACGGCACGGACAACTTCGCCACCCGCTATCTGGTCAACGACGCGTGTGTGCTGCTCGGCAAGCCGTACGTATGGGGCTCGATCTACCGCTTCGACGGCCAGGCGAGTGTCTTCTGGTCCGAGCACGGGCCCTGCTACCGCTGCCTCTACCCGGAGCCGCCGCCCCCCGGCATGGTGCCGAGCTGCGCCGAGGGCGGTGTCCTCGGCGTGCTGTGCGCGTCGATCGGGTCCATCCAGGTCAACGAGGCGATCAAGCTCCTCGCGGGCATCGGTGAGCCGCTGCTCGGCCGCCTGATGATCTACGACGCGCTGGAGATGCAGTACCGCCAGGTCAAGGTCCGCAAGGACCCCGACTGCGCGGTCTGCGGCGAGAACCCGACCGTCACCGAGCTCATCGACTACGAGGCCTTCTGCGGCGTCGTGTCCGAGGAGGCGCAGGTGGCGGCGGCCGGTTCGACGATCACTCCGAAGCAGCTCAAGGAGTGGCTCGACGACGGCGAGAACATCGAGTTGATCGATGTGCGGGAGCCGAACGAGTTCGAGATCGTCTCCATCCCGGGCGCCAAGCTGATCCCGAAGAACGAGTTCCTGATGGGGAACGCGCTCCAGGATCTGCCGCAGGACAAGAAGATCGTCTTGAACTGCAAGACGGGTGTCCGCAGTGCGGAGGTGCTCGCGGTACTGAAGTCGGCCGGTTTCGCCGACGCCGTGCACGTCGGCGGCGGAGTGGTCGGCTGGGTCAACCAGATCGAGCCGGAGAAGCCGATCTACTGAGTGACCTGCTGAAGGACACACATACGTAGGAGGCCGGTCCACGCAGCTCGTGGACCGGCCTCCTACGTATGTGGGGCGCGCGCCGCCGCCCCACGGGGTCACTTGCAGACCGTCCCGGCCTTCGGCACCTTGCCGTCCAGCAGATAGCCGTTCACGGCGTTCTGCACGCACTCGCTGCCGCTGTTGTACGCGCCGTGCCCCTGGCCCTCGTACGTCAGCTCCACGCCGACGCCCTTGCCGAGCGCCTTCGCCATCGCCTGCGCGCCCTCGAACGGCGTGGCCGGGTCACCGGTGTTGCCGATGACCAGGATCGGGGCCGCGCCCGGCGCGCTGACGTCCGGCTTGTCCGACTCGCCCGGCACCGGCCACTCGGAGCACCCCAGCAGGCCCCAGCCGAGGAAGTCGCCGAAGACCGGTGACACCTGGCGGAATTCGGGGAGCTTCGCCTTTGTCTGCGCGAGCGTGTAGCGCTGCTTGGAGTCCACGCAGTTGACCGCCGCGTTGGCCGCCTGGATGTTGCTGTACTGGCCCTTCTCGTTGCGGCCGTTCATCGCGTCGGACAGGACGAGCAGCAGCGCGCCGCTGCCGCCGTCGGCCTCGTCCAGACCCTGTTCGAGCAGCGGCCAGTACTCCTTCGAATAGAGCGCCTGGGCAATGCCGTTGGTGGCCTGGGTCTCGGTGAGCTGCCGGCCGCCCAGGCCGGCGATCGGCTTCTTGTCGAGCCGGTCGAGCAGAGCGACGACGAAGTTCTCGATCTCCTGCGGGGTGCTGCCCGGCAGCTTGCACGCGTCGCCGCGGCTCACGCAGTCCTTCGCGAAGTTGGTGAGGGCGAGCTGGAAGCCCCTGGCCTGGCCGAGCGAGCCCTGTTCGGAGCTCTCGGTCGGGTCCACGACGGCGTCGAAGACGGCGCGGCCGACGGACTTCGGATACAGGTGGGCGTAGACGCCGCCCAGCTCGGTGCCGTACGAGATGCCGAAGTAGTTGAGCTTGTCGTCGCCGAGGACCTGGCGCATCAGCTCCATGTCGCGTGCGGCGTTGACGGTGCCGACGTGCGGGAGCGCCTTGCCGGACTTCTGCTCGCAGCCACCGGCGTACCACTTGAGGCCGTCGACGTAGGACTTCTCCTCGGCGGTGTCGTCCGGGGTCATGTCCTTCGCGTAGTACGCGTCGAGCTGCTTGTCGTCCTTGCACTCGACGGGGTCGCTGCGGCCGACGCCGCGCGGGTCGAAGCTGACCAGGTCGTAGCGGGTACGCAGCTTCTCGTAGTCCTTGCCGAAGGAGGGCAGTCCGGTCACACCGGAGCCGCCGGGCCCGCCGAAGTTGAAGACGAGCGAGCCGAGGCGTTTGCCCGGGTCGCTCGTCCTCGCCCGGATGAGGGCCAGCTCGATGGTGCCGTCCTCGGGCTTCGCGTAGTCGAGCGGGGCGGCCATGGAGGCGCACTCCCACTTGGTGCCGCCGGGCAGTGGCGACGGAGCCGTACCGCCGCCCTCGGCCGCCGACGGGGTGGGGCACGCCTTCCAGTCCAGCTTCTGGGAGGTCAGGTTCTTGGGCGCGGCGGTCTTGTCGCTCTCGTGCTGACCGTCTTGCGCGTCCTGGTTGTTCTGGCTGGTCTGCCCGTCCTGGCCGCTGCTGCCCGAGTCGGAGCCGTCGGAGCCGGAGCATCCGGCGGCGGCCAGCAGGGTGGCGACGGTGACGGCGGTCGCGGCGACCAGCGCCGGGCGGCGCCGTCCGGCGGGTGCGGTGGACGAGGAGAAGGAGGGCATCGGCATCTCCCCATGGTGCGTCGTGCCGGGGAGCGGCGCGCGGCCCGGGGTCCAGCCGGGTGGTGACGGGGCTCCGGGAGCCGCGTCAAAGGGCTCCCTTGCGGGTGAGGTGGTTGAAGCAGATCCACCCGGGCAGCACCGGCAGCCACAGGGTCATCATCCGGTACAGCAGCACCGCCGGGGCCGCGACCTCCTTGGGAACGCCCGTCGCGATCAGACCGATCGTCAGCGCGCCCTCGACGGCGCCCACACCGCCCGGCGTCGGCGCCGCCGACCCCAGCGCGTTGCCCGCGAGGAACACCACGGCGATGCTCGCGTAACTCAGCTGCTGATGACCGTCGTTGAAGGCCCGGATCGACGCGTCCAGGCACATCACGAACAGACCGGTCAGCAGCAGCATCCCGCCGATGCCGGTGAGGAGTTTCATGGGCCGCTGGAGCACGTCGAGCATGCGCGGCACCACACCCGCGAACAGCGAACGCAGCCGCGTCACCACGAACTTCCGGAGGAACGGGATCGCGGTGACGACCAGCACCAGCACGGCGACGGTCAGCAGCCCCGCGATCACCGTCCTCGACGGGGTCAGGGAGGTCGTCTTCTCCGTACCGGTCAGATAGCCGAAGGCGAGCAGCAGCAGGATGTGCGCGCCGAGTCCGAACAGCTGCGAGGCGCCGACGCTGGCGACGGCGAGCCCCGGGCGTACGCCCGCGCGTTGCAGGAAGCGGGTGTTGAGCGCCACCCCGCCGACCGCCGCCGGGGCCACGAGCTTGACGAAGGAACCGGCGACCTGCGCGACAACCGTACGCAGGAAGCCCACCCGCTCCGGGACGAAGCCGAGCAGGCTCATCGCGGCGGCGACGTAGCTGAGCGCCGAGAACAGGACCGCGGCGGCCACCCAGCCCCAGTGCGTCTTGGCGAAGACGTTGCCGAAGTCGATCCCGGCGAGCTGCGTGAGCAGGAAGTACGCGGCGATCGCGCCGGCGATGAAGCTGACGAGGGTGCGGGGTCTGATGCGCTCCAGACGGACCGGTTCGACCGGCGCCTGCGGTCTGATCAGCAGCACCTGGCCGCGGATCTGGGAGAGCAGATCCTCCTCGCGCACCTCGTCCAGCGCGTCGTCCAGGGCCTTCTTCTCGGCCTGCTTCTCCGCGCGCAGGGACCTGCGGGCCGCCTTGCGGTCGGCGTCGTTGGTCGCCGCCGCCACCTCCGCCGTACGGGCGTGCTTGGCCGCCTCGGAGGCCCGGAGCACCGCGTCGCGCTCACGCTGGGACCGCTCACGGGCGAGCCGGCGCAGTGTCGTGCGCGTGGAACGGCTGAGCGCGATCGGCTGGAGCAGCGGCAGACAGTCGGCGACGGCGTCGGGGCCGAGGACGTCCACGGCGGTGGCCACCGCCCGCTCGGCGCCGATCCGCAGCCCGACCGTGGTGAGGAGCTGCGCGGTGTCCATCCGCAGCACCACGTCGCCCGCCGCGATCTCACCGCCGCGCAGATCCGTGACGATCACATTGCCGTCCTGGTCGACCAGCAGGGCGTCGCCGGTGAGCCTGCGGTGGGCGATACGGCGCGACTGGAGCGCCTTCACCTGCTTCCAGGCGCCGCGCACCAGCTCGTCGGTGATCTCGTCGTCCGGCATCGAGTCCAGGGAACGGCCGCCCATGTGCTCGTACACCAGGATGACCGCGTCGGGGCCGAGTTCGGAGGTGGCGATCAGCTTGGGGGCGTTGGCGCCGGCGGCGATGGCGGCGTACGCGAGGAGCGCTTCCTGCTCCAGCGCCTGGCGCAGGGAGGGGATCGAGCGGCGGGTGCTGATCGAGCGCAGGGTGAGGCGGCGCCAGACTCGGTAGAAGAAGCCCTGCGCCTGCTGTTCCCGGTCGACGACGGTGACGTCGAGCGGTGGACCCTCGTCGAGGGTCACCAGATAGCGGCGGCCCCGTTCGCCCTGCTCGGCCGAGTCGCCGGCCTCCTCCGGCTCGGCGCGCATCGCGCTGACCGGGCGGAAACCCACATGGCGAAGTCCCGCCATCAGTGTCTGGCCGGTGGGCCTTACGTTGGGAGAGCCGACCGTGTAGAGCGTGCCGTACGCCACGGTCCAGCCGATCAGCACGGTGAGGATGATCGAGAACGGTGTGGTGTAGCCGGCGACCAGCATCGCGAACGCGTCGAGCAGCAGCACCACCCACAGCACGACGCGCCAGCGGGGTCTGCGGGCCATGCCCACGGCGGTCATATAGGCGATGACGGGCGCGAGATAGCCGTGTACGGGGTCGGTGAGCCCTTCACCCGGCTGTGCGCGGGTGAGCGCGTCCTGGATGGATCCGGGCGCCGCGCGGGCGACCCACAGATCGGTGGCGAGCGTCACGCCGTGCGCGAGGACGGCGGCGAGTACGCCGTCCGCGATCCGCAGGCCGTCGCGTTTGATCAGCCGCTCGATCGCGAAGGCGACCGGGACGAGCAGTACGGCGATGCTGGAGATCAGACCGGCGACCTTGACGAGCAGGTCGGGGGCCTGTCCGGTGCCCTTGCTGATGTCCTGTTCGAGACCGGACGTGGTGCCGTGGGCGAAGGCGGAGAGGCCGATGACGACGGCGATGGCGAGGACGCCGATGAGCAGACGCAGCAGGTCGGACGGGCGGTGCACGCGGGCGGCGAGCAGCGGCTCGTCTCCGGAGAGCGGGTCGGCGTGGCTTCCGGGAGGGGCGTCGCGGCGGACTGTCTCGTCGGTGTCGGCGTCCGTGTCGGCGTCGGACTTGGCGGCGGCGTCAGGGGCGGGGGCGGTGCCGTTCTCCTCGCCGGCTTCGGTCTCCGCACCGCCGTCGGGGCCTGATTCCGGGCGCGACCCGGCGTCAGGGGTGCCCGCCACCGTCGGAGGCTGCACGCCCTGCTCCTTCGTCGAATCCGTGTCTTCTTGATCTCGTATCACCAGTCACCGCCCGCATGATGGTGGCACGCCAGGGTGACAGAGGGGGGTATCAGGGTGCATTGAGGAACGCCGCGTCGGCCGTGCCCGGGCGTGCGGGCGGCTCGTCGCGCCGGGACCGGTGGCCGGGCGGACTGTCGGTGGTGTGCGGCAGGATGGGACGGATGAGGAGCGACGAACCCGACGAGATGTCCGGAGATCTGCCCGAGTACGCGGAGCGGGTGCTCGACGTGGCCGACCTGATCCCGTCCGGCCGGGTCATGGCCTACGGCGACGTCGCCGAATGGCTCGGTGAGGGCGGCCCACGTCAGGTGGGCCGGGCGATGGCGCTGTACGGCGGGGCCGTGCCCTGGTGGCGTGTGGTCCGCTCGGACGGTGTGCTGCTGGCCGGTCATGAGCTGGAGGCCCTGGCCCGCTACCGCGAGGAGGCCACCCCGCTGCGGGAGGCCCCGCGCGGTGCCGAAGGCCATCTGCCGCGCCTCGATATGAAACGGGCGCGATGGGACGGCCGGTCGTCGGAAACCGGCACCGACGGGGGCACTGATACGGGCGATGTCGCTCACAACTGACAGTTTCTGACATTCCGCTGCGCTGCGGGAGGTCCCGCGAGTCTGCTGAGGACCGTACGGATGACCGGACGGCGCGATCACCGTGTCCGCCGCACCCGCGAGAGCGGTCGGACCAACAGGCGGACTCCACGCTTCCGCGCCGCCCCTCCGCGTACCCTCGTCAGCTCCCGACCCACACACCTCAGAAACCCCCGTCACCACCAGCATCCCCTCCAGGACCGGCGATCCACGTGAGCTCCTCCTCTTTCACCGGGCGTACCCCGCACCGTCGGGTACGGCAGCGGACCTCCGGTGCGTACCGACTGCTGCGCACGGCGCCGGTCGCGGTGGATCCCCCTGTGCTGGACGCAGCGCAGCGCCCGGTGGTTGACCATGGCCGCGGGCCGCTGCTCGTCCTCGCGGGTCCGGGCACCGGGAAGACGACCACGCTGGTCGAGAGCGTCGCCGCGCGGGTCGCGCGGGGTGCCGATCCGGAACGGATGCTCGTCCTCACCTTCAGCCGCAAGGCGGCGGTCGAACTGCGCGACCGTACGGCGGTCAGGCTGGGCGGCGCGCAGGGACCGCAGGCGACCACCTTCCACTCATTCTGTTACGCGCTGATCCGTGCCCACCAGGAGGCCGACCTCTTCACCGAACCGCTGCGGCTGCTCTCGGGGCCGGAGCAGGACGTCGCCGTACGGGAACTGCTCGCCGGCCAGCTCGACCTGGAGCGCCGGGGGCTGGCGCACATCCGCTGGCCCGACGAGCTGCGCGCCTGCCTCACCACGCGCGGCTTCGCCGACGAGGTACGCGCGGTGCTCGCCCGCAGCCGTGAGCTGGGGCTCGGTCCGCACTCCCTGGCCGTCTTCGCGCGGCGTACAGGCCGCCCCGACTGGACGGCCGCCGCCTCCTTCCTCGCCGAATATCTCGATGTCCTGGACATGCGGGGCGTCCTCGACTACGCCGAGCTGGTCCATCGGGCGGTGCTGCTCGCCGAACGGCCCGAGGTCGCGGCGTGGCTGGCCGACCGTTACGACGCGGTGTTCGTCGACGAGTACCAGGACACCGACCCCGCACAGGTCAGACTGCTCAGGGCGCTCGCCGGGAATGGCCGCACACTGGTCGCGTTCGGCGACCCGGACCAGTCGATCTACGCGTTCCGGGGCGCCGACGTGAACGGCATCCTCGACTTCCCGGACGCCTTCCCGCGCGCGGACGGGCGCCCGGCCCCGGTGGAGGTGCTGACGACCTCCCGGCGCTCCGGCGCGGGGCTGCTCGCCGCGACCCGGCTGCTGACCCGCCGGATGCCGCTCAACCGGCTGCCCGCCGAGAAGGTGCGGGCGCACCGCGAGCTGGCGGCGGTCCGCGAGGGCGGCCGGGTCGAGACGTACACCTACCCGACCGCCTCGACCGAGCTGGAGAACGTCGCCGACATCCTGCGGCGCGCGCATCTTGAAGAGGGCGTGCCGTGGAGCGAGATGGCGGTGCTGGTACGGGCCGGAGGCCGGACCATCCCGGCCGTGCGGCGGGCCCTGACCTCGGCGGGCGTGCCCCTGGAGATCGACGGCGACGATGTGCCGCTGCGTCACGAACCGGCGGTGTCGCCGCTGTTGACGGCGCTGCGCGCTGTCGCGACGGCGGCGGTCGGGTCGGCGCACGGAGAAGCGGAGGGGGAGACGGCTGACTCGGTCGGGGCGGAGACGGACGGCGCGGAGGCCGAGGAGGGGTCGGACGACGCCGACGCCGACACCGGCGCGGGTGCGGGTGCGGCGGACGACGCCGGGGTCGCGGGCGGCCGGCTCGATGTCGAGACCGCGCTCACGCTGCTCACCTCGCCCCTCGGTGGCATGGACGCCGCCGACCTCCGCCGCCTCGGCCGGGCTCTGCGCGACGAGGAGCGGGCCGCCGGGAACCGCGTACCGCCCCCCTCCGACACGCTCCTGGCCCGCGCGCTCGCCGAACCGGAGCGGCTCGTCACACACGACCCCGCCCACGCGCGCGGCGCGCAGCGGCTCGGCGCGCTGCTCGCCAAGGCACGTGACCTGCTGGCGGGCGGCGGCACCGCCGAGGAGGCGCTGTGGGAGCTGTGGAACGGCACTCCCTGGCCGGCCAGGCTGGAGCGCTCGGCCCTGCGCGGCGGCGCCGCGGGCCGTAACGCCGACCGGGACCTGGACGCCGTGTGCGCCCTGTTCGACGCCGCGGCACGGGCCGAGGAACGCACCGGCGGGCGGGGCGCTCTCAACTTCCTTGAGGAGATCGCCGCCCAGGACATCGCCGCCGACACGCTCAGCGGCAGATCCGTACGGCCCGACGCCGTCCGTCTGATGACGGCGCACCGCTCCAAGGGCCTGGAGTGGCGACTCGTCGTCGTCGCGGGTGTCCAGGAGGGGCTGTGGCCCGACCTCCGGCGTCGTGGCTCTCTTCTGGAGGCGGACAGGATCGGCCGTGACGGTCTGGCGGAGCCCCTCACTCCCGGCGCCCTCCTCACAGAGGAGCGACGCCTCTTCTACGTGGCGGCGACCCGCGCCCGCGAAAGGCTCGTCGTCACGGCGGTCAAGGCGCCCGCCGACGACGGCGACCAGCCGTCCCGCTTCCTCACCGAACTGGGCGTCGACCCCAAGGACGTCACCGGCCGGCCGCGCCGTCCGCTCGCCGTCGCCGCGCTCGTGGCCGAGCTGCGCGCCACCACCGTGGACCCGCAGGCGACACCCGTGCTGCGCGACGCGGCGGCCCGACGGCTCGCCCGGCTCGCCGCGCTCAGCGACGAGGAGGGCCAGCCACTCGTCCCCGCCGCCCACCCGCACCGCTGGTGGGGCCTGTACGAGCCGACGCACAGCGCCGTCCCCCTGCGCGACAGGGACCAGCCCGTCGCCCTGTCCGGCAGTGCGCTGGACCAGCTCGCCAACACCTGCGCGCTCCAGTGGTTCCTCGGGCGCGAGGTCAAGGCGGACGAACTGTCCACCGCCGCGCAGGGTTTCGGCAATGTCGTCCATGTCCTGGCCGACGAGGTGGCCTCCGGCCGTACCCCCGCCGACCTCGCCGTCCTCATGGAGCGCCTCGACTCCGTCTGGGACGCGCTGGCCTTCGACGCGCCCTGGAAGTCCCAGCAGGAGAAGCAGCACGCGCGCGTGGCGCTGGAGCGTTTCCTGCGCTGGCATGTGATGGACCGCGCCGGGCGCACACCGGCGGCCACCGAGCACGCCTTCGACGTCACCCTTGAGGCGGGCGCCTACGAGGTACGGATCCGGGGCTCCATGGACCGGGTGGAGCAGGACGCCCAGGGGCGGGCCTACGTCGTGGACTTCAAGACCGGCAAAGCGGCTCCTACCAAAGAGGAGGTCGCGCACCACCCGCAGCTCGCCGTGTACCAGCTCGCTGTGGGGGAGGGCGCCGTGGACGAGGTCTTCGACGGGCGGCGGCCGGAGGCCGGGGGAGCCGAACTCGTACAACTGAGGCAGGCGGCGGCCAAGAAGGAGGGCGGTGAGGACCTGCCCAAGATCCAGGCTCAGGAGCCGCTCGCGGGGGAGTGGGTCGGCGATCTGCTCGCGACGGCGGCCGGGCGCGTACTGGACGAACGCTTCACGCCGAGCGCCGGCCAGCACTGCGCGCACTGTTCCTTCCGCGCGTCGTGCAGCGCGCGGCCGGAGGGGCAGCAGATCGTGGAGTGAGCGCCTCTCCCGGATGAATCCCCTCGTGCACCTGCACCCTTCGCGCTCCTCGGGCGGTCGGAAAGGGAACGGCACGTCAGGCACGGAGTACGAGACGTGCCAGAGGTGCCAGATGCGCGAGGAGACGACAGATGACCGCGATCAAGCGGAAGTTCCTGATGCCGGCGCTGGTGAGCGTGGTCACGGCGGCCGGTGTGGCGAGTTGTTCCACCGGCGGCGCCGCCGAGGTGGCGGACGGCGGGGTGCGGAAGGAGGCGGCGGCCGCCGCGAAGCGGGTGGCCGCGTCGTCGACGGCAGCCACGTCGGCCGATCCGTTCGCGGGCCTGGGCGCCGTACAGATCGCCCGTCGGGCCGTGGCGGCGACCAAGGGCGCGAAGTCCCTGCGGCTGACGGCGGAGAGCACGGACGACGGGCGACGCCTCAAGGTCGACTTCTCGTTGGACGAGCGGGGCACCTGCGTGGGAGGTCTGCGCCGGGACGACACCGAGGCGGAGTTCACCGTGGTGAAGGGGGTGACGTACGTCAAGGGCGACGACGAGTTCTGGCGGTCGATCGGCTCCGACGCGAACGAAGCCAACAACGGGACCGACAGGACTGACAGCACCGACCGCATCGCCCCGGACGCCGAGAGCGCCGGTACCGACCGGAGTCCCGACACCGGCGCGGCTGATGAACTGGTCGAGCTGCTCCGGGGCAAGTGGCTCAAGATCCCCGCCGGCGCGGGCGCCTCCGCGCGGGCGCTGGGCGGCGCGTGCGACCTCGACGCGACGCTCGACGACCTGGAGACCGCCGACGCCAAGGGAGCGACCAGGGGCGCCGCCGCCGTGGTCGACGGCCGAAAGGCGGTGACGCTGGTGAAGCGGGAGACCGACGGGACGCGGACGACCTTCGTGGCGGCCGAGGGAACGCCCTATCTACTGAAAGCGGTCGGCGAGGGCGGCCAGGAGGCGGGCACGGTCCTCCTCAGGGACTTCGGCGTACCGGTCATGGCCTCGGCCCCGCCCGCCGCCGAGGTCGTCGACCTGCGGGACCTCCGGCGGTCGGCGAGCCCGGCATCCGGCCTCTGAGGTAGTGGGACCACTGACGACAGACCACCGACCACTGACCACCGGCCACCGGCCACCGGCCACCGGCCACGGAGGGGCGATCGGCGCGTGGCAACCGGGCGGTTGACGCGCGGCGACCGACAACCCCTCCGCCCGGCGGCGGTGACGTGCGGCACCCGGCGGTCGTGACGTCCCGGTCTGTCCGATTTGTCCGGCGTCCGCCTGTCAGTGGTCCCCGATAGCCTCTCTGAAGTGTCCGCACGTATCACCGACCCCGCGCAGCTCAACGAACTCCTCGGCATCCCGTTCACCCCGGAGCAGACGGCGTGCATCACCGCACCCCCGGCCCCGCAGGTGATCGTCGCCGGGGCGGGCTCGGGCAAGACGACGGTGATGGCGGCCCGCGTGGTGTGGCTGGTTGGCACCGGCCAGGTCGCGCCCGAGCAGGTCCTCGGCCTCACCTTCACCAACAAGGCGGCGGGCGAGCTGGCCGAGCGGGTCCGTAAGGCGCTCGTACGGGCCGGGGTGACCGACCCCGATCTGCTCGACCAGGACAACCCGCCCGGCGAGCCCCGCATCTCCACCTACCACGCGTTCGCCGGCCAGCTCCTCACCGACCACGGCCTGCGGATAGGGCTTGAGCCGACGGCCCGGCTGCTGGCCGACGCCACGCGCTTCCAGCTCGCCGCGCGGGTGCTGAAGGAGGCCCCGGGCCCGTATCCCTCCCTGACCAGATCGTTCCCCGCCCTGGTTGGCGATCTGCTGGCACTCGACGCCGAGTTGGCCGAGCACCTCGTCCCTACCGGCGAACTCGCCGCGTACGACACCGAACTGCTGCACACCCTCGAAGGCGCCCGGCTCACCAACGCCGACCTGCGCAAGGTGCCCGAGACCGCCACCGCCCGGCGCGAACTGCTCGATCTGGTGGGGCGGTACCGCGCGGCCAAGAGCGCCCGCGATCTGCTCGACTTCGGCGACCAGATCGCCCTCTCGGCGCGGCTGGCCCTCACCAGGCCCGAGGTCGGCCGCATCCTGCGCGAGGAGTTCCGCGTGGTGCTGCTGGACGAGTACCAGGACACGTCGGTCGCCCAACGCCTGCTCCTGTCGGGCCTCTTCGGCGCGGGCACCGGCCACGCGGTGACCGCAGTCGGCGACCCCTGCCAGGCGATCTACGGCTGGCGCGGCGCCTCCGTCGCCAACCTGGACGACTTCCCCTCCCACTTCCCGGGCGCCGACGGTTCCCCGGCCACCCGCTTCTCGCTCAGCGAGAACCGTCGCAGCGGTGGCCGCCTGCTCGATCTCGCCAACGGTCTCGCGGGGCCGCTGCGTGCCATGCACGAGGGTGTGGAGGCCCTGCGCCCCGCGCCCGGCGCCGAACGCGACGGCATCGTGCGATGCGCCCTCCTCCGTACCCACGCCGAGGAGTTGGCCTGGCTCGCCGACTCCATCGCGCATCTGGTGCGCACGGGCACGGAGCCCGGCGAGATCGCGGTGCTGTGCCGCACCGCCGGTGACTTCCCCGAGATCCAGAGCGCGCTCGTCGCCCGTGACGTGCCCGTCGAGGTCGTCGGCCTCTCCGGGCTGCTCCATCTTCCGGAGGTCGCCGACCTCGTGGCGATGTGCGAGGTCCTTCAGGACCCGGGCGCCAACGCCTCCTTGGTACGGCTGCTCACCGGCCCGCGCTGGCGTATCGGCCCCCGCGATCTGGCCCTCCTCGGCCGCCGCGCCCGCCTGCTGGTCCATCGCGCGAGCGGCGCCGACGCCGACGATCCCGACGAACGACTGGCGGCGGCGGTCGAGGGCACCGACCCCGCCGAGGTGATATCGCTCGCCGACGCGCTCGACACCTTCCTGGAGTCGGCCGGCGGCAAGGACGACGGCCTGCCGTTCTCCGCCGCCGCGCGCGTCCGTTTCGCCCGGCTCGCGGCCGAACTGCGTGATCTGCGCCGCTCGCTGGCCGACCCGCTGATGGACGTCCTGCACCGGGTCCTCGCCACCACCGGCCTGGAGGTCGAACTCTCGGCGTCGCCGCACGCCCTGGCCGCGCGACGGCGCGAGACCCTGGGCAACTTCCTCGATACGGCGGCCTCCTTCGCCGCGCTCGACGGGGACGCCACGCTCCTCGCCTTCCTCGCCTTCCTGAGGACGGCGGCGCAGTACGAGAAAGGGCTCGACAACGCGCTGCCCGGCGGCGAGAACACGGTCAAGGTCCTCACCGCGCACAAGTCCAAGGGACTGGAGTGGGACGTCGTGGCCGTCCCCGGCCTGGTCACCGGACAGTTCCCCAACAGCAAGGCCCGCGAGGCATGGACATCCCAGTCGAAGGTGCTGCCGCACGCCCTGCGCGGCGACGCCCCGACGCTCCCGGGGGTGCCGGGGTGGGACGCCAAGGGCCTCAAGGCGTTCAAGGACGAGATGCGTACGCACCAGCACACGGAGGAACTGCGCCTCGGCTACGTGACGTTCACCCGTCCGCGCTCGTTGCTGCTGGGCTCGGGCCACTGGTGGGGCCCGACGCAGAAGCGCGCCCGGGGCCCTTCGGACTTCCTGCACGCCCTGCACGACCACTGCGCGGCGGGCTTCGGCGAGATCGAGGTGTGGGCCGACGAGCCGCCGGAGACGGAGGAGAACCCCGCGCTGCTCGCGGCGGCCGAGACGCGGGCGTGGCCGCTCCCGCTGGATCCGGAGTCCCTGGCCCGCCGACGCACCGCGGCGGACACGGTCCTGGCGCACCTGGACGCGCTGACGGCCTCACCCTGGGCGGAGGAGACGCCGCACGACGAGCCGGCGCCCCAGGGGGACGCCCCGGCGCCGGACGACACGTACGACGACCCCGCGGACGAGCCCGACGCACCTGACACGCCCGACGCACCTGACACGCCTGACGCACCCGACGACCTCGACGCCCCCGACGAGTGGGAGCACGACGATCTGGCGGACTGGGACGACTGGGAGACGGAACGCGACGA
>NZ_JARJHW010000052.1:0-42217 GCF_040560175.1 Streptomyces panacea | reverse complement strand
AGCCCGCGCGGCCACTTCCCGGGCATCTTCGCCCTGGCCAACGGCCTGGCGCGGGAGGGCAGGCTGACCGCCGAGCAGTGGAGTTTCTGGCGTACGAACAACGACTGGTACGACGCGGCGTACCTCGACCCCACAAAGGTCGACCCGACGGTCTACGACCAGGACCTCAACCCGGGCGCGGTGGCCTGGTTCAAGTCGACGGCGGACGAACTGCTCGCGCGGGTGCCCGGGTATCTCGACCTGCTGGCGGCCCACGACGTCGCGTGCGTACGGCTCCGGTCGGCGGTGGCGCCGGGGAGGGTCGTCTACGAGGACGGGAGCCAGCTCGTGGTGGTCCCGGCCTGAGCCTCAATCGCCCCTGTTGCCTCTGTTGCCTCTGTCGAACGGCACGTCGACGGCCCGCGCGACAACCTCGGCCCGGTCGCCGAGCGCCCACTCGGCGACGCGCGACACCGTCGCGGCCGGGACGGCATCGCTGATGCCCTCGACGGCGGGGGCGTCGTACGTCGCGTGGGCGTCGTGCGGCAGTACGACGCGGTATCCGCGCGCCAGCGCGGTCCGCGCGGTGGCCGACACGCACATCTCGGACATCACCCCGCACACGGCGATCCCCTTCACCCCGGCGCCCACCAACAGCCGGCCGAGCGACGTCCCCGCGAAACCGTCGTCGTGGTCCTTGCGCACGACCACCTCGCGTTCCCCCTCCACGACGGGCAGGGCGAGTTCCCACCCCGCGGTCCCGACCTCGTCGTCGGCCCCTTCGGACCCGTCGTTCTGCAGATGCACGACGAGCACCCCACGCTCCCGCGCCCGCCGCAGCATCCCCTCGACGGCTTCCCGCACCGGCCCGGCTCCGGGCACGGCGCCCTTCCCCGTGAAGAAGGCGGTCTGCACATCGACGACAACCAATGCCTGCACGTCAGCAACGTCACTCATCCCGCGATGATCGCCGCCTGCCGCCCGCCCGACAAACGCTTAAGCTCCCGGCAGGGGGCAGACATGACGGACACGACTGAGCGCGACTGGGACGACGACACGGAGTACCGGGTGGCGCTGGCCCGCGCGGAACGGCTGACCCGCTTCTGCTGGACAACCATGACGGCGTTGCTCGCCCTCGCGGTGCTGGCGCCGGTGCTCGTGGTGGCACTCGGCGTCCTCACGGTGCTGAGCATGAACTACTGATGCCCTCACCCCCACAGCCAACCTCAGCCCCGCCGCCCAAGCGTCACGTCTCCCGCTCCATCTGGCTCGGCGGCGCTTCTGTGGCGATCTGGTTCTGCTGCCCTTTCTGGATGGTGGTCTGCTATCTCGCCCTTCCGCTAGGCGTGTCGGGCCTTTTCTGCGGAATCTCCCACCACCGCTCCCAGGACAAGGAGTTGCGAGCCCAGGCGCGTACGGGCCTGGTACTCGCCACGGTGGGCACGGCGGCGGCCGTCGGCTACCTGATCTTCCTCGCCACCCACCCGGACCTGCCGATCCAGGACTGACAAGTTCACTGGAGCCATGTGCTCTCCGGCCCGCCGAAGAGTTCGCCGGGCGCGGCAAGCAGCACCGTACGGAGCGGAGTGTCGATCCAGGCCGGATCGACGGCGACGCCCATGGTGCGCTCCATGAGCGCGAAGGATTCCGCGCAGAGGCTGCCCGCGGAGAAGACGACACCGTCCGCCCAGGTGGGAACGGAGTCCTCGGGGTCCTCCAACTCGTAGGGGTCGAACGCACCGTCGACCCGGCCGTCCAGAGCGCGCATGACCTGCTGTCGGCCGTTCACGTCCCGATGGACGCTGAAGAAGTCGCCGCCGTCCGCCGAAGCCCGCCGGGCGATCTCGGGAAGGCTGCCGTGGTACCCCCACTCGATCGCGACGACATGCTCCTTGCCGGTGACGACGCGCAGCAGCTCGTAATCCTCGTAGAGGTGATCCGCCTGCTCGTCGGCGGCCTCGGCGAACGTCATGAGCCGTGACTCCCCCGGATCACCCCCGAAGGCCCGGATCACGTCGTCCTCGGACCTCCCGGCGACCACGGAGAAGGTGTACGCCTCCAGCGCGTCCGCATCGGTCCACGCGTACCGAGCAACGAGGTCGTCCCACACCGCGGCGTCTCCCTGAGTCCCTGCGCTCCCGCCGAAGTGACGGCGCATGGCGGCGCACTCTACGGCTTCGCACCGCGAGCTCCGTACCCGCGGCTCAGGCCCGCGGAATGTCCCGCCCGGTCGGCCGGTACTCGATCGGCAGCACCCGCCCGTCCAGGGCCCGCTGGTCGCCCGGTTCCAGCTCGGCGGCGGCCACGCCCGCGAAGAACGGTTCGCGGCCGGCAGGCCCCACGAGCAGCGGGAGACGTCGAGGCTACGCGGACTCTCTCGGCATCGTCCTGCGCGCTGTCAGTGCGGCGGATAGGGGCTGTAGATCGTCCGGGGCCTGTCGGGACGGGGCGAGTCCATGTCGAGCTGCGGCAGTTGATACTCCGGAACAAGAAAACTGCGGTAACTCTCCGGAGCGGACGACTCCCCCCAATACACGGCGCCGGCGACGACGAACCCACCCAACAGCCGCTCCCCCAGCACAAAGGCCCGATCGCCGCGCCAGGGCCCCGGGACGGCCTCGCACAGTTCCCGCTCCTCCTCACCGGACGCCAGACGGATGGTCAACTCCGGGTAGCCGTCCAGCACCGACAGGGCACGGACGTCCTTGAAGACGACTTCCAGCGTTGTCGCGTACCCCTGCCCGCTGTCCTGCCGCCCTCTGAGCAGCAGCTGACTGTGCCCGATGATGTACGCGAACAACTCGACCGGCCGCGCGAAGCTCACCGGCAGATCCACCAGCCGCAGTTGCGAGCCCACGACATCACTCCCTCACCGCGTTCAGGCCCGGCCCGAAGCCGGACGCACTATGGTCACGCCCGTGAAGATACGGCGCAACGTCCGCGCGGTCCTGCTCGATGACGACCACCTGCTGTTCCTGCGCCGGGGCTGACCGGGTGGAACCTCCTACTACGAAACCGTCGGCGGAGGTGTCGAACCCGACGACGCGGATCTCGAAACGGCCCTGCGCCGCGAAGTGATGGAGGAAATCGGCGCCACGATCGGCCCCGCGACCGAGTTCCTGACCGTGACAGAACCCGGCGAGAAGATCACGGTCGTACGCCACTACTTCCGCGCCGACGTACTGTGCCTGGATCCGCACCGCCGCAACGGCCCTGAGCTGGACGACCCCGACATCGGGGACTTCTCCCCGATCCGCGTCCCACCGACCGTCGCGGCCCTGGCGGCGCTCGACCTCCAGCCGATCGAACTCGCCGACTACCTACGTGACCACGTCACGTCGTGGTGTGCCTGACTGGCAGCACGATCCAACGAATCCCCGGCCGGGCCGTACGCCTCAACACCTCCGGCCTGCCGTGCACTCGGCAGGATTCGAACCTGCTCTATGACGTACGGCGGCTACCCCTCTCGCTCAAGGGCCAAGCCGCTGCGCGTGGGCTCGGCTCGCCACGTGGCTGCCAGCTGGGGGTAGGACTCGATGAACCGGCGCATCTCTCCCAGCGCGGTAACTCTGCGCGCGCCGATCTCGACGTGATCGAACCCGGTGATGCCTAGCGCGCCGCTCCAGTGGCTCAGGGCTCGCCCGGAGTGGCCAACCGTGGGCGGGGCCAGAGGGTGGCGGCCGGACCGACCGCCCCCCCTCACTTCCCGTACGCGACCAGCAGATCGGTGGCCGGAACCACCACCAGCCCGCCGCCCGCACCGAGACCGGTCAGCGGCTCGAACACGTTGTGCTCGTCGGGTTCGTTGATCGGCGCGCCGACGTCGGTGGACCAGACGGAATGACCGGCCCGGGCACCACCCGTGCCCGCGGCCGGCGTTCCCGCTACCTGCTCAGCCAGTCGGTGGGGGTCACAGCCTGGTCCGTCAGGACCTGCGGGTTCTTTCCGTCGGCGGCGTCGACGAGGTAGGTGCTGCGGGTGTAGTCGAAGTCGTCCATGGCGGAGAAGGCGATTTTGGTGCCGTCGGGCGAGAAGACGGGGCCTTGGACGCTGCTGAGGGGGGTTGTCCAGCTGCTCTGAAGCTCGGTGACGGCGCCTGTCGCCACGTGGACGGCGTTCAGGCCGTTCTCGGTGACGTGGACGATGCGCTGCCCGTCGGGGGACCAGTCGACGGGCGTGGACCGCGCGTTGCGAGCGGTGCTGATCTGGTGCGCCTGCCGGGTGGCGATGTCCATGACCCAGACGTCCCTGCCGTACTCCCAGCCGTCGGCAGTCTCGTACGTGGTGGTCCTCACGAAGGCGATGCTCTGGCCGTCGGGCGAGAAGGTGCCCGCGCCGCCGGTTGTCGTGAGCACCTCCTGTCCCGTGCCGTCGCTCTTGATCCACTCCATACCGCGCGGGCTGTCGTAGACGATCCGCTTGCCGTCCGGGGACCAGTCGGGGTGTCCGACGTACGGGGCCTCATTGGTTTCGGGCGCTATACCCCGGACCAGAACGTGCTGGTCACTGCCATCGCCGTTGGCGACCACCAGGTTCCGGGCGTACATACAGCCTTCGGTCTGGGGAATGCAGGTCTCGTCGCGCTGGATGTATGCCACGGCGGAGCCCTTCGGAGAGAGGACGCCGTCCTCGGCGTTCTGCGCGAAGGTCCGGATGACGTCGCCGCTCACGGGGTCGAGCGAGACCAGAGCGGGAGAGCCGGAGGAATAGCCAGTGGCGGTGATCCGACCGGCCGCCGTCCCCTGCTCCGCCGCAGCCGTCCCCGCTGTCGGCAGACCAGCAGCGACGACGATCCCTACGGCCAGCACGACGCGTTTGAAAAGCACTTGAGCCCTCCTGGGGCAACCGGAGTTTCCGGCCCCCTGTACAAGAGCGCGACCGGATCAAGAAACATCACAGGGCGGCGGCAGGCACGTTCAGCCCCTGGACTACCACCTCCGCTTGGGAAGCTGCGGTGATCAAGGGCCGGTGCTACGGCTGAAGGTCTACGCCGAGGCGAGCGAGGAACAAGTACGCGCCGCGATCGGCAAGCTGTCGGACGCGATGGGCGGTACCGGCTGACAGCGGTTGACGCGGTTGCTGTACTTCGCTGCTGTACGGCTCAACGCGAAAGGCCCCGGACTTGATGTCCGGGGCCTCTGGCTTGCTGTGCACTCGGCAGGATTCGAACCTGCAACCTTCTGATCCGTAGGATCGGGCAGGCTCTTGAGGGGCTGATCGTTGACAGCCGTGATCGACGGCCTCTGTGTGCCGTCGTTGCCGTCAGCTCGGAACAGTGGCACCGGCTGGCCGGTATGCGATCGCCGCGACGCCGAGCCTAGGCCGCCAAGGTGGTGGGCCTGGCTGTCCGCTCCAGTTCCTTGAAGATGACGTTGAGGACTTCGAGTTCCTCACCGGTGAACAGGTCGTCGGGGCCGCCCGGGGCAAGATCGACAAACGAATCATCGTAAAGGTCGCCCAAGCCCAAGATTCCGCGCTTTGCCACCGTATCGATGATCAACGTCAAGAAGTCGATCTGGCGGGAGCTAAGCTGCTTACCCATACAGAAGACCTCGAACGCCTTCTGTGCGGCCTGCCGATCCAGTCCGCACAGCCCGCGCACGAACAGGCCGAGGCCGCCAGAGGACCGCACCTCATCGAGGTCCTCCGGGGAGGCAATGGCCTCTGACAGGAAGATCTCCTCCAAGTCCGCGAGATCGAGTTCGTTGATCTGCTCGTTGAGACGCAGTTTGCGCACCACCGGCTGGTCCTCGTGGCGCAGGAGATAGGCGCGGGCCTTCTGCTTGAAGCGCTGCTCGTCCGTGCCCTGGGGCATCCCTTGGATCTCGGCCTCGGTGATGTCGCCGAACGTGTCAGCGAAGTCGGTGTAGACGACGTTCCGCTTGACCTTGGGGTCGGTGAGACGCGCCAGTCGGCGCATACGGCGCCGCATGTCCTCCAGCAGCGGGAGCGTGACGCCGCCCCACCACTCGTCGCCCGCCACCGCTTCCAGCAGGTCGGCCTGCTCGCCGACCGCCGGGATGTTGGTCTTGGTAAGCAGGTTGGAAGCGATGTCCTGGATCTTCGCGCGCAGCTTGGCGAACTCCTTGCCGCCTTCCAGCGCGGCGAGCTGGATACCGTACGCCAGCAGGTCGAATCGCTTGGCCTCCTCGCCCGTCTCCTCGTCGTCCGGGCGAAACTCGCTGGGCAGTCCGAGCAGGTGGTCACGGATCGCGGTGTCCGCGTCGTCGTCCACCCGGTGCCAGCTGCCGAAGTCACTGAAGACCTCGACCTCCCGGCGGTGCGGGCGGACCAGGAAGTTGTCCGGGTTCATACCGGTGACGATGTGGTGTAGCCGGTGGGCCAGCGACCAGCGGATCTCCGCCTCGGTGCCGATCACGTCGGGGCCGGCGTCCCGTGCCGGGTCGGGCTGCTGCCGCTTGTCCAGGACCCGGACCAGGTCGAGCTGGCGCTGGAGGAGCTTTTCGGTGAGGGTGACGGCCCTGCGCCCCTCCGACCGGTCGAGCTGGCTGTTGAAGAAGTCGATGTTGCCGCAGAAGTCGAAGACGTAGAAGTTCTGCTTGCCGTGGTCGAGGTTGTCGGGGTCGGGGCCGTAGAGGGCGGGGCGCAGGCGGGTGCCGCGGCCGATCATCTGCCAGAACTTGGTCTTGGAGAAGACCGGCTTGGCGAAGACCAGGTTCACCACCTCGGGCACGTCGATGCCGGTGTCGAGCATGTCGACGGAGATGGCAATGTCGGGGGCGTTCGGCGGGTTCTTCGGGTTGGAGAAGTCGTCGATGAGGGACTGGGCGTACGTCTCCTTGTACGTGATCACGCGCGCGGTGTGGCCGGCACCCTGCGGATAGTTCGCGTTGTAGCGCTCCTCTATGTACCGGGCGTGGTCGTTGTTCTTCGCGAAGATGATCGTCTTGCCGAGCCGGTCGCCGCCCTCAACGCGGTGGCCGCGCGTCATCAGCGTCTCCAGCATCTTGTCCACGGTGTCCTCGTTGAAAAGGAACTTGTTCATTTCATGGCGGCCCACAGCGTCCGGGATGTCACCGTCCTCGGTCCACTCCTTGGCGTCCCAGTCGGCCTTCTCCTCCTCCGAGAGGTCGGTGTAGCGGATGCCCTGCTCCATGAACTTCAGCGGCACCTTCACCGCCTTGGGGAGGACGAGGTAGCCCTCGGCGGCGGCTTCATGGAGGTCGTAGGAGTCGGTCGGGACCCCGTCCTCCATGGCGAACAGCTTGTACGTGTTGTGGTCGACCTCGTCCTTGGGCGTGGCGGTCAGGCCGAGCAGCAAGGAGTCGAAGTAGCGAAACAGCTCGCCGTACTTCGCGTACACGGAGCGGTGCGCCTCGTCGATGACGATCAGGTCGAAGTGGCCGGGCCCGAAGCGGCGGCGGCCCGCTCCGTCGATGACGTCAATCTGCTTCATCATCGTCTGGTACGTGGAGAGGTAGACGCGGGCCGGGGCGGCCTTGTCGTCGAGCAGGCTGGCCGCAGGGGTGTTCGGCAAGTTCTCCTTGAACGCCTTCATCGCCTGGGTGACCAGCGCCTGCCGGTCGGCGAGGAACAGCACCCGCTGCGCCCAGCCCGCCTTCATCAGCTGGTCCACGAGGGCCACGGTGGTACGAGTCTTACCGGTGCCGGTGGCCATGACGAGCAGCGCCTGACGGCCCCGGTCGCGCTCGAAGGTCTCACCCACCCGCTTGATCGCGCGGAGCTGGTAGGGGCGGCCGGCGATCTTCTCGTTAACCGACGTGGCCGTGAGGGAGAGGCGTCCGGCGCGCTGGCGAATGTGCCAGTGCAGCTCGCCCTTGGTGAAGAAGCCCTGCACGCGGCGGGGTGGGTAACCGCGGTCCATGCCCAACGCGGCGTCGTCCCAGAGGTAGGTCTCGTATCCGTTGGTGTAGAAGATCACCGGACGGCGGTTGAACTGCTTCTCTAGCGCGTCCGCGTACAACTTCGCCTGCTGCTGCCCGTCACGGGCGTCGCGCCGGGTCCGCTTGGCCTCGACGACGGCGAGAGGCTTGCCGTCGTCACCCCAGAGCACGTAGTCGACGTACCCCTTGCCCGTTTTAGTGGGCATCCCAGAGGCGATCGGATACTCGGTGTCCTTGCCTGGCGTGAGGAGGTCCCAGCCCGCTTCCTTGAGGAGCAGGTCGACGAAGGCGTCCCGGGTCGCCTGCTCGTCGTAGTCGTGGGTGTCCCGTACGGCTTGGTTGGCGGCCTTCGCGGCAGCGACCTGTGCCTTGAGTTCTTCGAGCTGGCGGGCGAGATCCTCGTTCTGGGCCCGCTCGGCAGCCAGCTGGTCTGCCTGCTCCTTGAAGCGTGCCTCGTCCTCCGTCTCCTTGGCCTTGAGTTCGGCCTGCTTCAAGGAGCGGGCCTGCGGAGAGAGGGGACGCGGTACGGCGCTGGTGTCGAACTCGAGCCCGGCGGGCGGCAGCACGGCGGCCTGGCGGGTGTAGGTCCGGGCGAACCAGTAAAGGGAGTGGAACAGCTCCTTCACGCTGGCTTCGGCGACGGTCCTCGGGACCGGGGCGGCCTTGTGCACGGCGTTGTTGCCATGTCGGCGGATGAGGTCCATCTTGGCGTTGACCGTCGGCCCGACGAGCTGCCGGAAGCTCGGCTCGTGGAGCATTGCCGCGAGGTCCTTCTTGTAGGGCTCACTAAGGCTGCTGTCCTTGTCGTACATCCAGCGGGCCGTGATTTCGACGGCACGGCGGGCATAGAAGCAGGCAGCACGGGGGTCATGGTGGATCAACCGCTCGGCGCGGATCGCCTCGTCGTAGAGGGCGGGCCACTCAGCGCGAAGGAAAGCGAAGTTGCCGGTCGCTGCGCGGCTGATGTTGTCGGCGGCTGCACGGCCCCGGGCCTGCTTTCTCTGCCCTTGGTCGTCGCTGTGCTGCGTTTTACCCACTCCGGGTTCCCCTCCCCTGTTACACGACCCCGTCTACGGCCCGGCGTATACCGACCCGTACGAGACGCTCGTCTCCTACGGCAAACCCGCCCCTGGGTCGGGCTCCCCTGCCCGACCCTATGGTTGACCTGTGGTGCGGTCGGTGCTGCACGCTAAGTGCAGCGAAAGCGGCTTACGCCGTATCGGTGGTCACTCCATGATCCCAGAGCGTGCCGGAGAATGCACGATGCTGCAGGGAGGTGAAGAGTTCATCAAGGGCAGCGAGGTGGGCGCGATGCACAGAGCGCATCTTGTCGATACGCTGAACGTACTCGGAAAAACTTCGTTGCAATTCCTCGGGAGGGATTCCACAAGGGATTCCCAGAACGCTTGACTGCGAGATGTTCTTCATCGACCCGCTAGTCCCGGATGAACGTTCACGAATCTGCCGACGGAATCCTTCTTGACGGAACAAGTGCCTCACATACAGGGGGAATCCATTCCCTTCGCGAGGCCACACGAAGCGCCACAACTTGTCCGGAAGAGCAAGCCTTCCGGGTTCCACTTCCACTAGCGCCACAGCACCGATCAGCTCTTCGGTGTTGGCTCGACTGAACAGCAGATCCCCTTTTCGAGCAAAGTGATTCGGCGGGACTTCATAGTGCCCGGGGAGCGGCTTACTCTCCTGCCCTCGAAATTCCCCGGACGTTACCGCACTTACTTTAAGTACACGAGATTGCGACATCTCGTCACTTCCAGGGGCTACACTTTTGCCGCTTTCGAAGCCAGCAACAAGATCGGACACTGTCCCCTGCGGCCAATTACGCGAATTGGCTGCAGGATCGCCGAACATTCCGAGAAAGATGGACTGGGCGAGGTCGTGGAGGAGGGTGATGGCCTCGCGGCGCTTAGCGCGGAGGGTGTCCACCTGGTCGAGGACGGCGGCGATGCGTTCCTGCTGCGCGAGAGACGGGAGTGAGATGGAAAGTGGCGCAAGATCCTTCTTGTTCAACTGCGGAACTGAGCTACCACTTGCAAGTTTCCCCAGGTCTACCGCAAGGAACCACTGATACAAATAGTTGAGATCCAGGACGTCCTGGTGCGGCTTCATGGCCATCAGGTTGGGGTCGAGTACAGCCGCACGCAGAACGATGCGCTTCTTATTGGTGCCAATGGCACCACCTCGCTTAGGAATAACCACCGCACCACCCGGGCAGGTGGCAGATTTCTGCCACGGCGCCGCACTCCACTGTCGGGTCGACAGAATGTACTTCTCATTGCCGCTGCGATTCATATCCGAAACGCGCGTCAGCAGGTACCCCCCTTCTTGTCCCTGCCAGTCCTCTCCTTCTGGCAAAGAGGAGCCCGCGTAAAAGTCGACGACTTCTCCCAGAAGTGCACTCCTAGCCGTCACGCCAGCATGCCCTTCAGCTCTGCCGTACCTTTAGCGATCTCCTCGTTGAGCTCCTCCAGGTTGGCCAGAATCTCGGGCGGTGTCCGCGTCTCGATCTCCTCGTGGACCGCCTCTTTATAACGGTTCAAAGAGAGATCGTAGCCCTGGGCCGCAATGTCTGCCTTGGGTACGCAGAAGCTCTGCTCGGTCCTCGCCCGATCTCTCTCCACGCCATCCCGTTCCTGCCAGCGGGCCAGGACGTCCGGAAGGTTGTTTTTCAAAAGTTCGTGCGGCGTGAGCGGGGCGCCCTGCGGGCGGACGCCCAGGCGCTCCTCCGGAAGCAGCGGGTTGCGCTTGTCGTCCAGGCTCAAGCCGTCCGCCTGCACGTCGTAGAACCAGACGTGATCCGTGCCGCCCGAGTCCGTCTTCGTGAAGAACAGAATCGCCGTCGAGACACCGGCATACGGCTTGAACACTCCGCTGGGGAGCTTGACCACCGCCTGGAGCTGCTGCTCCTCCACGAGGATGCGGCGCAGCTCCTTGTGCGCGTTGGTCGAACCGAACAGCACTCCATCCGGGACGATGACGGCCGCCCGGCCACCAGGCTTCAGAAGTCGCAAGAACAGGGCCAGGAACAGCAGTTCCGTCTTCTTCGTCTTGACTATGCGCTGGAGATCCACCGCCGTGGACTCGTAGTCCAAGCTCCCCGCGAAGGGCGGGTTCGCAAGGATCAGGGAGTAGCGCTCGGCCTCGCTGGCTGCGTTCTCCGCGAGCGAGTCGCGGTAACGGATGTCTGGGTTCTCGATGCCGTGCAGCAATATGTTCATCGAGCCGATGCGGAGCATCGTGGAGTCGAAATCGAAGCCATGGAACATCGACTGATTGAAGTGTTTACGCTGCTCCACCCCGAGCAGCGCGTCGCGGTGCACCCGCTGCACGTATGACGCCGCCTGCACCAGGAAGCCAGCTGTGCCGCACGCCGGGTCGCAGATTTCGTCGCGGGGCCCCGGCTGGGTCATCTCGACCATCAGGTCGATGATGTGGCGCGGCGTGCGGAACTGGCCGTTCTGGCCGGCCGTGGCGATCTTCGCGAGCAGGTACTCGTAGACGTCGCCCTTGGTATCACTGCTGTCCATGGACATGCCATCGAGCAGGTCGACGACCTTCGCCAGCAGGTTGGGCCCAGGAATGGTGAACCGGGCGTCCTTCATGTGGTGGGAATACGTCGATTCATCCCCACCCATGCGACGCAGATACGGGAAGACGCCGTCGGCGACGAGCCCGTACATCATCTCGGGGTCCTTGAGCTTGAAGTTCTGCCAGCGCAGATCCTGCTGGTCGTCCGCGAAGAAGGGGTCCGGGTCGGGCCTGCCCGTCGCCGTCGCCTTGCGGTCCTTGCGGGTCTGGATCTCGTCCAGCCGCTTGATGAAGAGCAGATAGGTGATCTGCTCCATCACCTCCAGCGGGTTGGAGATACCGCCGGACCAGAACGCGTCCCAGACGCGCCCCACCTTGCTCTTCAATTCGCCCGTGATCACACAGAGGATCCTACGGCCCCCGAACCCCACGCCACTCAGACTTGACAAGCCCGAGACTCCACCACACTCCCGTCTCAGAGATCGACCTCCGCGCACCGTCTTGCCCCGCCTACCATCCTGCGATTGCGCCGCCATCGCGTCGGCCGCCAGAGCGGCGTTCCTGGGCTTCGCCCGTAGAGTTTGGCTGAAACCCGTACCACCTAATGTGCACTCGACTTGACCGAACGTAGCCGTTCTCGGCAGGATCGGACTCAGCAAGCAAAATATCGCGCATATGGCTGCGCAGACCCTGTGGCCGTCCTTTCGGGGGCGGCCACAGATGTGTTTCGGGAGACTCTGTGCATCTGTGCTACATCGACGAGGCGGGCAACGGTCAGACACTCGACCCCATGAGGCCTGACGCCCCTCCGGTCCTTGTCGTCGGCGGATTCACCGTGCCCCGGGCCCAGGTCAAGTCCCTCACTTGGGCCTTCCTCGACGTCAAGAAGCACTACCGGCCGCAGTTGCGGAACGCGGACCAGCTCTCCGAGGTAATCCAGCACGAGATCAAGGGCTCGGACGTCCGCAAGAACCTCCGTACAGGCAACCACGGCTGGCAACGTGCGGCCATGGAGTTGGTGGCTTCGCTGCTTGACATGTTGGAATCCCACGAAGCCCGCATCCTCGCTCGCGTGTGGGTCAAAGAAGAAGAGCTGGCGTTCGACGAGTCCGGGGTGTACCCGGCCTCTGTCGCCGCGCTGAACGAGACCTTCCAGGCACAGCTCGCCCATGAGCACTCGCGCGGCATGATGGTCCTCGATAGCCGCACAAAAGTGAAGAACGCTCCCAATGTGCACTGCGTGACCACCCGCAAGTACCGCGCGGGCGGTGACAGCCTCCGCGGGGTCATCGAGTCGCCGGTCTTCGGCCACAGCGACACCCACACGCTTCTCCAGGTCGCCGATCTCGTGGTGTCCTCTCTGTTGTTCCCCATCGCGTGCCACGCTTACCTGAGCGACGTGACGTGGAACGTGCACTGTGACGACGCTTACCAGCCATTGCGGGAGCAGTTCGGGCGGCGACTGAAGAAGCTGCAGTTCAGGTACCAGGACCCCATGGGAAAGTGGCGCGGCGGGATCGTCGTGTCCGACCGGCGAACACAGCAACCGTCCAGCCTGATGTTCGGACCTAAGAAGTCGGTCCCCGTGCCGACTACTTCCATCCCGGGACAGGCGGGGGCTCCGGCCCCCGAGCGGCGCGAGGCCGAGCCAGACGGTGGTTTGCCGTTTCTCCCGTAACGGGACGACGTCAGCCTTCCCTTAAGAGGCTCAGTACCTCCAGTACGGCCTCCGCCGACCTCTCCCAGGAAGGGCTCTCTCGCACCTTCGCGGCGTAGCGTGGCAGCGTGGTAGCGAGCGAACAGAACCTCGGAAAGACACTCCGGCGACTGCGACGCCTGGCAGACCTCACGCAAGAGGACCTTGCGGAGCGCTCCGGCGTCTCCGTTGACGTGATCCGTCAGCTCGAACAAGGGCGGAAGCACTCGGCCCGCCTCCCGACCCTGCATGCCCTCGCAAACGGGCTTGGTGTTGAGCTGACCACGCTTCTGGGGGACCCGCCTGCTGTCGCCAAGACCGGTGAGGCCAACGGCCCGCGTCTTGTCGCGGTACGCCGTGCGATCATGCCGCCGCTGTGGGGGCCGCCACCGCCACCGGTCGGAGCGGACTTCTCGCTGGAGCGCCTGCGAGAGCAGATCGCCGGCGGATGGTCGCAGTACCACGCGGCTGAGTTCGACGTCGTCATGAAGGCGCTCCCGGACCTGATCCAGGAGGCACGTTCCGCGTCGGTCTCCGGCACCGACGACGACCGCAGGGCCGGGTTCGGGGCCCTCGGGAAGGCGCTCCAGCTCGGTGGCCACGTCGCTATCCGTATGGGCACGACTGACCTCGCCCTGACGAGCCTGGAACGGGCAATAGACGCGGCGGGGCAGTCCTCCGACCCGCTGCTCCTACCGATGATCGTCAACTCCACGGCGTGGGCGTACCAGCGCCAAGGGCGCCTGGAGGACGCGCTGTACGTCGCCGACCGTGCCGCTGACGACATGAAGGCGGCGGGGCACACGGACGCCGCCGACGGGCTGAAGGTGTGGGGCGCCCTCATCATGAGCGCCGCCACCTCGGCCGCTCGGAGCCGGGACTACGACCGCGCGGCATCGATGATGGAGACGGCGGAGAGGGAAGCCGCTCGCGTCTCCAAGCTCCCCGCGGGTGATGACAACCGCATGGTCAGCGTTTTCAGTCCGTCGTCGGTCCGTATCGAGCGTGTCCGCCTGGCCGTTCAGTACGGGCACCCCGAGGACGCCCTCGCGCTGGCCAAGGGCATGCGTCTGAGCAAGGACACACCACCGTCATGGCGGACGTGGCTCCTGCTCGACGTAGCACGGGCGCACACGGACATGGGGGACGCCGCCGGCGCGGTGAAGACCCTGGAGTCCCTGAAGCGCGTGGCACCTGAGTGGATACGCCACCACACCCTTGCGGTCGCCATCGTGCGCGACCTCTGGTCGCTGCCCAACCACCCCCCGGGACTGCGGCCGTTGGCGGAGTTCCTGGGGGTAACCGAATAGCGTCGTGAAAGTGGGACGTTGCGTCCCTGTCTCCGCCGCCGGCATGTCGAAAGCCTGGTCAAGTAAGCGTCCCCGAACCGCGCCACACAGTCCGGGGACTGCCGACCGCCCAACCAGGGAGCAATCGACATGGGGAACTCAAACCGCACCACACGCGCGCAATCGAAAGCAGGGATCGGCAGAGCGCTGGAGCGCCGTGAGAGGTTCCAGAAGCAGGGCCTGCCGGTGATGGCGCAAGGCGCGTTGGACACCCGGATCACGGTCGTCGTGGAGATGAGCGTGGCTGGCTTCCTGGAGTACGCCGCGAACGAGGCCCACGGCCGTTACGCGGCGCACCTGGAGGTCTGCGGGTGCCGGGCGGTGGGGATCTCCTGCAAGCGCGGTGCAGAGCTGGCCAACGAGTGGCGCGGTGCTCGGGAGTTGGCAGGGGTGGACGCGTGAACGCCCCCGAGATCGGGCCCGCGGAGCGGGCAGCGCTTGAGGACATCATGGAACGGTCGGCCCGGGATCTGGAAACCCACCGGATGAAGTGCGTTCCGTGCCGGACGCCAGGCGTGACCTGCGGCACGGGGGCCAACATCGCGTGGACCCACAAGGACGCCAAGCGCGCCCTGGGGCTCGAATGACCGTCGTCCAGAAACTTGAAATCCAGGAAGAGAAGGCGTGGAACGCCTACCTCGATCACTCCCGGACGTGCAGCGCCTGCGTGACTTTCTACGCGTACTGCCCCGTCGCCGCCGGGCTTCTCAAGACCGTCCGCGACTTCCGCGACGCGATCGGATGGGGTCCCGATGCCCGCTCCGGGACGTAATGCCTGGTTTCACGGGCAATGTCGCCGTGCTTCGCTGCTGTACGGCCCAACACCAGAGACCCCGGACTCATCATCCGGGGCCTCTGGCCTGCTGAGCACTCGGCAGGATTCGAACCTGCAACCTTCTGATCCGTAGGCGGGTACCTTCGCCTCCGGTACGGGTGTCCCTACCCACAGTTCGCTCTGCATGCACTGCATCAGTCGCCAGACGACGAGCCGGCCGTCGAAGTCGCCCACCGGGCCAAGGCCCTGCGCGACGGCGTCACCACCCTGCGCGCCATCGAGCGCGGCAAAGAGCGCGACGCGCTCACCGACATCCTCACCGTCCTGGGAGCCGAGAAGCGGGCGTTCACCCGGGACGTCATCAAGCGGCTCCCGGTCCTGAACACGGACGCGTACGGCCGCTGGTCGTTCGGCGACCTCACCCGCGTCCTGGGCGGCGCCGGCGTCGAGGCGAAGAAGTCCCACGGACGCATGGTCGTGCGCAACGAAGACGTCTCCCGCACCCTCGCCGAACGCGAACAGACGGTTCCGCTTCCGCCTCTATCACCCCCGTACAGGCAGCGCCGATGGTGCCTATGCAGCCGGGCACGGTCCCGGCCGTGGCAACCATCGTCCTGCCCGACGGGCGCGTCGTCAGCGGCTACGCGATCAGCCCCATGCAGCCCGAACCTCTCGCGGCCAAGCCGGCCGTCTCGCGTACGACGGTGAACGTCGCCCTCGGAGGTGTCGGGTTCCTCGCCGTGTGCGGCGGTCTGCTGCTGCTCACGTCGTTCGTCGCCGCGTTGACCGCGTTCATCACGCAACTAATCTCCCTCGCCGCCGTGATCTTCGGCGGCTGGATCGCCGTGCAGACCCTCGGCACGAGCGACCACAGCGGCGGCAACACCTTCCACATCCGTAAGGCCGTGATCAAGCGCAACAACTTCCACGGATGACACCAAATGGCGCCCCGGCGGCAGGCGCCAGCCGCCGGGGCCCAACTCATTCGTCTCCGGCCACGCCGGACTTCCGGACGATCAGCACCGAGATGGCACGGGCATGGTTGGCCATCGCACGAAGGTGGCCCGTGACGGTTTCCGCCAGCTGCTTGGCCTCCGGACCGCAGGGTGCGACCGGGTCGGACGCAAGAGCGATGAGCGAGAGGCATCCCAGCGTGATGGGCACGGAATGAGCAATCTGGTCAAGCACGGTATCTCCCCTTGAGCGTCGTGATCAGTGATGCGCCGGGCGCCTCGGCACTCCTCAAGCATCGCGGCCGAGAAAACAAAATCGCAAACGGCAAATCGCAGACCGCGGAGAGCTTTTCGGGGGTGGGGGCTGGTTAGGGTCGCCCCTCAACGCGCGCGTTGAGGGGCGACCCTAACCAGCCCCCACCCCCGACTCTCCGCGACACACAGGCACCTCATGTCACAGTTAGATATCGGTGATGAAGTGTCAAAAATGCGCAGAGTAGGGCCTGTTGATGCTTCCAGAAGTGCCGGAGCTACAGGATGCGATGGGCATCACGTGGACGGGACGCGCGAGGAACTGACCGAGGCCATCCCGCCCGCCTACGGCGAGTTCATCGGCCGCGCGTTCCTCGCCCGTACGGCGCTGTACGTGACGGCATGACCACGCTGCCCGATCACCTGCGGACCGCTCTGAGCCTTGCGACGGCGGGTGTCACGCCGCTGCCTCTCCGGGCAGGCAAGGGCCCCTTCGGCAACTGCCGCACCTGCGCCCGGAACGTGTGCGGCGGCCGGCCAAACATGAAAACCCCCGGGCCCTGCGCCGTGCCACGCGTGGGCCGCCGCCGCCACCGACCCGCACACCCTCACCTCCCCGCAGTGGGCGAACGCGTGGCGTACGGCCGCTGCGGGCGCCTACTACCCCGGCGGGGCAGGGGTGACCGTGGTCGACCTGGACGACGCGGCGGCCATTGCATGGGCCCGCGCCACACTGCCCGCGACGCGGACCGTGGCGACGACGAGGGGGAGCACTGGATCTACCAAGGTGCCATGCAGTCCGTGAACGCGGTCAGGCCGGCGTACGACATCAGGTCCCTGATGTCGTACGCCCGTTGGCTCGGACCCGGCACGGGCGCCACGGCCACTCTCCCGACTGTTACTGGCTGGCCACGATCGCGCCGGCACGGCTCAAGCCCGCAACGCTGAACAGCTACGAGGGACTGTCCCGCCTCTACATCCGCCCGGCGCTCGGAAAGAAGCGGCTCAACCGGCTTTCACCGGCGGACGTCCGGAAGTTCCTCGCCGAGTTCAAAGCGGCATGCCTCTGCTGCCTGAGGGGCGCGGACACGGCACGGCCGGAAGAGAAGCGCGCGTGCTGCGCCGTAGGGCGCTGCTGCAAGCGCCTCCCGTCGGCCCGCACCGTCCAGTACGTCCACGCGGTCCTGCGCTCCGCACTCCAACAGGAAATCCGCGAAGAGATGATCGCGCGGATCGTGGAGACCCCCACCGTCGACCGCACGGAGGTGCGCCCCTTGGAAGCAGGGGAAGTCCGGCTACTGCTCAAGACCGCCCAACCGCACCGGCTCTACGCACTGTGGCTGCTGCTGGTGTCCACCGGTCTGCGACGCGGTGAAGTCCTCGGACTCACGTGGTCGGGCATCGACCTCGCGGCCGGAACGCTGCGGGTGCGGCGGAACGTCCAGCGCATCCGCCGAGAACTCCTCTTCGGGACTCCGAAGACGATGCGCTCCGTCCGTACGATCTCGTTGCCCAAGCGCTGCGTACTGGCGCTCACCGCGCACCGGGATCAGCAGGAGCAAGAGTGCAAGGTGGCCGGCGCCAAGTGGCAGCCCCTGGC
The DNA here is from genome assembly GCF_040560175.1 of Streptomyces panacea. NCBI lineage: Bacteria > Bacillati > Actinomycetota > Actinomycetes > Kitasatosporales > Streptomycetaceae > Streptomyces > Streptomyces panacea. Next base: position 24,202 of record NZ_JARJHW010000052.1, on the reverse strand, counting down.
GAGTCACCCCGCCGGGGTCGTCTTCACCACGGCGACCGGACGGGTAACGGACCCGCGCAGCCTGAATCGGATGCTGACGGTCCTGTGCCGTGATGCGAAGGTGCGTGCGCGTGCACGATCTGCGGCACACGTGCGCATCGCTGCTGCTCGCGCAGGGAGGCGACGCCCGAACCATCATGGAGACGTTGGGCCACAGCACCATCACCATGACCCTGGACACCTACGCGCACGTGATGGGGACCACGCTGCGTGCCGCTGCGGACCGGATGGACGACGCGCTCGGACCGGATGTTCCCGATGAGGACCAGGAGGGCGAGAGCACCGGCTGATCGGTCTACCGGGTGCGGTGATGTCAGGCGCTGATGTCAGAGGCCCCCCGGACGATGTCCGGGGGGCCTTTGACCTGCTGTGCACTCGGCAGGATTCGAACCTGCAACCTTCTGATCCGTAGTCAGATGCTCTATCCGTTAAGCTACGAGTGCTTGGCGTGCTGGGCTTTTCGGGCCCGTCCGCGTTGCGAGAACAACATTACATGACCTGCGGCGTCACGTGAAATCCATTAGCCGGACCCTGTCTGAGCTGCGGAAACTCCCCGAAACAGTGTCCGGTAACGGCCGAAGCCCCGACCGGGTGGACGGGGCTTCGGTGAGTGGTGCGCGGAGGCGGAGGGATTTGAACCCTCGATCAGGGGGTTACCCCGAAACCGCATTAGCAGTGCGGCGCCATAGACCGGACTAGGCGACGCCTCCAGCACACCCGCGCGGGCGCGGGTGGTGCGTGTCAGATGATGACACAGCCGAGCGCGGTGTCACCAATCGCCGCCCACGGTACTAGGCGGGAAGCCCGCAGGGCAAAGCGCTTCTTCGCGCCCCTCGCCGGTGCGCAACGACTGGGGCCCGCGCGCGTTAGTGATGGCGGGCGCCGCGCCGGCGGGCCCCTCGGAATCGTCTGCCGTCAGGAGCTCCCGTGTCGCGTCGTTTCTCCCTCACCGCCACCGCCGCCACCGCCGCCTTCACCGCCTCGCTCGCCGCCGTGGCCGCCTTCGCGCCCACCGCCGTCGCCGGGCCGCTCGATCACGCGCCGCTGCCGCTGGCGTCACCGCTCCAGGAGCAGGAGCGGGACCGGCTCACCGTGACCGTCGCCGACACCAACATCACGCGCGCCGACGGCACATACGAGCTGCGCTGCGGGCCCGCCGGCGGTACGCACCCCGAGAGCATGTCCGCGTGTGCGCGGCTGGACGAGCTCGCCGGGGAGGGGAGGGACCCCTTCGCGCCGGTGCCCGATGGCCAGATGTGCACCATGCAGATGGGCGGGCCCGCCACCGCCCGGGTCACCGGGACGTGGCAGGGGCGGAGCGTGGACGCGACGTTCAGCCGTAAGAACGGGTGCGAGATCTCCCGCTGGCAGAACATGGTCCCCGTGCTCCCCGCCGCCAGGGGCTGAGCCGCGGGAAGAGGGGCGCACGGGGGGTGCGTACCGGGTGTGCACACAACCTTGGTGAGAGCTCCCCCTCATCCGCCGCGCTGCCGTGCTCCCAGCCCTTAGACTCCCTCCAGTGACAGGCTGAGACTCAGAGGGGCAAGATGGGACCGGCCGTCCGCAAGGTGCAGTGGTTCAGGGAGGAAGCGTCGTCGTGAGCAGCAGGCCATCCCGAGGCGCTGCTCGCCTCGCGGCGATACTTGACGCACTTCCCGACGGGTTGGTGCTGGTCAACAGCAACGGCACCGTCGTCAACGCCAACACCATCGCCCTCGAAACCTTCGAAACCCCGGGTACGGCCCTGGTCGGGCGTGGTCTGCTCGATCTCCTGCCGGAGTTCGACCCGCGCCTGATCCCCGGTTCGATGCGCCGGCCGGAGGCCTCCGACGAGCGGGGCCGTACGAAGCCGACCCGGATGGTGGCGCGGCGTACGGACGGCAGCGAGTTCCCCGTCGAGGTCACCAGCGCCAACCTGGAGGACGGCCAGCAGGCCCAGGCCTACAACGACCTGCACAACTACACCGGTGACGAGCTGCTGATGCTCGTCGTCCGCGACCTCTCCGGGACCGTCGACACCGAGGCGGAGCTGGCGCGTTCGCAGCGGCAGACCGAGATGATCCTGCGGGCCGCCGCCGAGGGCGTGGTCGGTACGGACACCGACGGCCGCGTCGTACTCGTCAATCCCGCCGCCGCGCAGATCCTCGGCTTCCGGGCCAGCGATCTGGGCGGCCAGGAGCTGCACCCGCTGATCCTGCACTCGCGCGGTGACGGCGAGCCGTTCCCGTACGAGGACTCGCCCCTCGCCGACACCCTCAAGTCGGGCCGCAAGCACCGCGTGCGCGGGCAGGTGCTGTGGGCGAAGAACGGCAAGCAGGTGCCGGTCGACCTGACCACCGCTCCCGTACGGGACGGGGAGCAGCTGGTCGGCGCGGTGATGACGTTCACCGACCGGCGTCCGTACGAGGAACTGGTCGAGGCGCACACGACCGAGGCCCAGGAGACCGCCGAGCGGCACGCGGCGGAGCTCGCGGAGACGATCGAGCGCCACGAGACGGAACTGGCCGCGGCCGTCGAGCGGCACACCGCCGAACTCGCCGACCGCAGCGACCGGTACGCGGCCGAGATCGAGGAGCTGGCGGAGCGGTACGACAACACGGCCCGCCGCCATCACCAGCTGACGGCCGTGCTGGGCGGCGCGCTGCGCGGCCCGCTGGAGGAGCTGCGCGGTGAGCTGACGACGCTCGCCGCCGACCCGGCCGGCCAACTGTGGCCCGAGGCCAACCAGATGCTGCACCACCTGTCGGCCGGCTACGCCCGGATGACGACGCTGGTGGACAACGTCCTCGGCTACCAGCGGCTCGACGAGGGTCTGGAGCAGCTGACCAAGGTCAAAGTGCTGCTCGACGGAGTCGTGGCGGCCGGTGTCGAGGGCGCGGTCGAGCTGATCGGCCCCGGCCGGGCGCAGTTCGCGGTGCACGCGCCGCCGATCGAGGCGGAGGTCGACCCCGTACGGCTGGCGACGGCGCTCGCGCATCTCACGGCTGACGTGGCGGGCGTGGACTCGACCGGCCGGACGCGGGTGGTGCCCGGCGGCGGTTACGTCGACTCGACGATCGTGGTCGCCGCGGCGCAGCGCGGGGATGTCGTACGGATCGAGGTGCGCGGACCGTTCGCGGGCGGCGACCCGGTGCACGAGCCGATCGTGCGGGGGATCGTACGGGCGCACGGCGGGGTGTTGCAGACGCACGAGATGCCGGGCATGGGCGGCAGCGCGTATGTGCTCGAAGTGCCGCTCGGGGACGGGTCGGGGACGTTCCATCCGCCCACGGCCGAGGAGAGCCGGGCGGAGGTTCAGCCGGAGGAGACGCCGGGGTCGACCGGTGGCTCCGGCCGGCCGGGCGGCGGTGGGCGGCGGCGTGCGCGGCGGGCGTCCACGGACGCGTTCCTCGGCGCTCCGAGCGAGGAGCCCGGGGAGCCCACGGGGCGGCGCAGGGCTCGTACGGAGGCGGCCCCCGGACCGGACTCGCAGGCGGCTTCTCAGCAGGAACTCATCCCGGCGCAGGGCTCGGGCGAGAGCAACGGCGGTGGCGTCCCCGGTGGAGGTACGGGCCGCAGGCGCGGTCGGCCGAGCCAGGCGGAGAACGCGGCCGGGGTCGTACCCGGCGCCGAACTCGCGGTGTCCGGTCCTCCCGCTCCCCCTGCTCCTCCCGCTCCCTCCGCCCCCTCCGCTCCCCAGGCCGTGGCATCCGCCGCTTCCGAGGGATCGGTCGTGACGGCCGCCGAGGGCTCCCATCGGACCGGGCGCGCGGCTCTCGGCCAGGCCGTACCGCCGCAGGGCGTACCGCACGGCGCACAGCAGGAAGCCGTGGCGGCCGGTACGGGGCGGCGTGCCCGGCACGGCGGCCAGAACGCCCTCCCGGCCCTGCCCTCCGGCCCGTCGCCCGCCTCGCAACAGGCGCCACAGCAGACCCCGCAGCAAGCCCCGCAACAGGCGACGGCGCAGGCCACGGCGCCGGCCACGGCAGAGCAGCAACCGGCCGTCCGCCGTGCCCGGCGCGCGCTGGCGCCCGCGCAGCAGCGGCCCGCGCCCGCCGGTGATGCCGCGCCGCCCCGCGCGCAGTTCGCGCTCCCGCCGGCCGAGGCCGACCGCGCGCCGGCGCCCGACGCGTCACTGCCGGGGCGCCACGACACCGCCAGGTCGGACCCGCGCGCGGACCACACGCCCCTGAAGCCGCACCCGGTGACGGCTCCGACGGACCAACGGCGCGTTCGTACGAACGCGCCCGGGCCGGAGACCCGCGACGACGCCGCCCCGGCCATGGACCCCGGCGTGGACCCGGACGTGGATCCCAACAGCTGGGCACCGGCGATGCCCACCGCCTCCGGCGTCGGCGTGATGCCCGGCGCGGAAGGCCAGGAGACGCCCGGCCGGCAACCCTCGTGGCCCGTCCCCGGCGCCGTACCGGCGACCGAGCACGCGCACGCGCACACGGACGACGACACCGACGACAGCGACGGCCGCGGCACGGCTGACGGCAGAACCGCCCAGGACCCCCGCGCCGCCCAGCCGCTGCCCCCCGCCCAGCCGCTCCCCGAGGAGGAGCCGATGTCGGCGGACTCCACGCAGGGGCGGGCGTTCAGCGTCCGTACCCTCGGCCAGGGCGTGCCCTTCTCGCAGCAGATCACCAAGCAGCAGAACCAGACCCTCGGCGCAGGCCGCCGCCGCAGGCTTTCCGCCCCGCACGACCCCGACGACACCGGCCCCCGCACCGGCAACGGCACCGGGTCCCCCTCCGGCCCCACCCACGGCGGCCAGGGCGGCCCGCTCGCCCACGGCCCCCACTCCGAAGGCCGCGCCTACGCCATAGGCGCCCCGGACGAGGGCGCCGAAGGCCCCCAGCCGCTGGACGGCCCCGGCGGCGCGGTCGAGGTCGCCAACCGCCCCCAGCCCCGGCCCGTCGACGACGAGCTGCCCCCCGAGCCGCTGGACAACCCGCGCCGGCTGCTGGTCTGGCCCGCCCCCGACGTCTCCACCCAGCAGGCCCTGAGCGACCGCGGCTACCGCCCGGTGATCGTGCACTCCCGTGAGGAGGTCGACGCGCAGATCGCCGCCTTCCCCGCGGCGCTGTTCGTGGACCCGCTGACCGGCCCCATCACCCGTACCGCGCTCCAGTCGCTGCGCCAGGCCGCCGTCGCCGCCGAGGTCCCGGTGCTGGTGACGGCCGGGCTCGGGCAGGCGACGCGCGAGGCGGCATACGGCGCCGACCCTGCCGTACTGCTCAAGGCCCTGGCGCCGCGCGACAGCGAACAGCACCCGTCGCGCGTGCTGTTGATCGAGGAGAGCGAGGAGATCGCGCTCGCGCTCACGGCCACGCTGGAGCGTCGCGGCATGCAGGTGGCGCGCGCGGGGACGGACAGCGAAGCGGTCACGCTCGCGGGCCAGATGCGGCCGAACCTGGTGGTCATGGACCTGATGCAGGTACGGCGCCGGCGCGCGGGCATCATCGACTGGCTGCGCGCGAACGGCCAGTTGAACCGTACGCCGCTGGTCGTCTACACCTCCACCGGTATCGACCGCGCGGAGCTGCCGCAGCTCTCCTCCGGGGAGACCGTGCTCTTCCTCGCCGAGCGGTCCACGAGTGAGGACGTACAGGCGCGGATCGTGGACCTGCTCGCGAAGATCGGCACCAACTGACCCTCTGAGGGGGCAGTTGGTGCCGGGGCGACGCGGGCAGGGCTACAGCTACAGCTACAGCTACAGCTGGGTGACGTCCAGCTCCCCGTCCGCGTACTGCTTCCGGATCACCTTCTTGTCGAACTTGCCGACGCTCGTCTTCGGTACCGACTCCACCAGCGACCACCGTTCCGGCAGCTGCCACTTGGCGATCTTCCCGGCGAGGAAGGTCTTCAGCGACGGGAAGTCGGCGCTCGCGCCGTCCTTCAACACGACTGTCGCCAGCGGCCGTTCGCCCCACCTGTCGTCGGGCACGGCGACCACCGCGGCCTCGGCGACGTCCGGGTGCGCCATGAGCGCGTTCTCCAGCTCCACGCTGGAGATCCACTCGCCGCCGGACTTGATGACGTCCTTCGCGCGGTCGGTGAGGGTGAGATAGCCGTCGGGGCTGATGACACCGACGTCGCCCGTCTTCAGCCAGCCGTCCTCGCTGAACTTGTCCTCGGGCTTGAGCGGTTCGGCGCCGGCCCCGCCGTAGTAGGCGGCGGCGATCCACGGACCGCGCACTTCGAGCTCGCCGGCCGACTCGTTGTCCCACGGCAGCGTGTCGCCGCCGGGCCCGGTCAGCCGCGCCTCGACGCCGGCGGGGAAACGTCCCTGCGTGACGCGGTACGGCCACTCCTCCTCGGCGGTCAGACCGGCGGGCGGGTTGGACATCGTGCCGAGCGGCGAGGTCTCCGTCATGCCCCAGGCGTGACAGAGCCGTACGCCGAGCTTGTCGTACGCCTCCATCAGCGCGGGCGGACAGGCCGAGCCGCCGATCGTGACACGGACCATGGAGGTCAGATCGCGCGGCTTGGCGGTGACCTCGGCGAGCAGCCCCTGCCAGATCGTCGGCACGGCGGCGGCGTGCGAGGGCTTCTCGCGCTCGATCATGTCGGCCAGCGGGGCGGGCTGGAGGAACCGGTCGGGCATCAGCATGCCGACGCCGGTCATGAAGGTGGCGTGCGGCAGGCCCCAGGCGTTCACATGGAACTGCGGTACGACGATGAGGGTCGTGTCCTTGTCGGTCAGGCCCATCGACTCGGCCATGTTGATCTGCATGGAGTGCAGATAGATCGAACGGTGCGAGTAGACGACGCCCTTGGGCTCGCCGGTGGTGCCGGAGGTGTAGCACATGGCGGCGGCGGTGCGTTCGTCCAGCTCGGGCCAGTCGTACGTGGTGGGGCGGCCGACGATCAGGTCCTCGTACTCGTGCACCTGGACGCGGCCGTCGGTCCCGGCGACGGCTTCGGCGAGCGGCCCCCGGTCACCGGGGCCGGAGACGACGACGTGCTCGACGGTCGGCAGATGGGGGAGGAGCGGCGCGATGAGCGGCAGCAGGGAACCGTTCACGAGGACAACGCGGTCGGCGGCGTGGTTGACGATCCAGATCAACTGCTGCGGCGGGAGACGGAGGTTGAGCGTGTGGAGGACGGCCCCCATGGAGGGGATCGCGAAGTATGCCTCTACATGTTCGGAATTGTTCCACATGAGGGTGGCGACCCGTTCGTCACGCGTGACGCCGAGTTCGTCGCGCAGGGCGCCGGCGAGCTGTGCCGCGCGCGCGCCGATCTCGGCGAAGCTGCGGCGCTGCGGCTCACTCTCCCCGGTCCAGGTGGTGACCTGCGACTTCGCGTGGATGGTCATCCCGTGGCGCAGGATGCGGGTCACAGTCAGCGGTACGTCCTGCATGGTGCTCAGCACGGCGTCCTCCCGGTGGGCGCTGGCGCTACGCGAAGGCGGCGCAGCATGGCGTGGCGTGGCAGAAAGGTTTGCGGAGATTCTGCGCACATACCACGCGGTATGTCACTACCCGGGAGTAGAAAACACTGGGTGCGGAGCAGGACGGTGCACCTGTTCGGTTACGGCCTGTTCGGTTACGGCCTGTTCGCTCACGGGCCGTTCGCCTACGGGTCCCCGGACGCGTCAGCGGACGGGCACCAGCTCCGGATCCTGGCGGAGCTTCCCGAGCGCGCGCGACACCGCGCTCTTCACCGTGCCCACGGAGACCCCGAGCACCTCGGCGGTCTGGACCTCGCTCAGATCCTCGTAGTAACGCAGCACCACCATCGCGCGCTGTCTGTCCGGCAGCTTCATCACCGCGCGCCACATGGCGTCGTGGAGCACCTGCTCCTCGGCAGGGTCGGGCGCGGGAAGACCGGCCGGCTCGGGCAGTTCCTCGCAGGCGAACTCGTCGACCTTGCGCTTGCGCCACTGCGAGGTACGGGTGTTGACGAGAGCCCGGCGGACGTACCCGTCGAGGGCTCGGTGGTCCTCGATCCGGTCCCAGGCGACATACGTCTTGGTGAGCGCGGTCTGGAGAAGGTCCTCGGCGTCGCTCGGATTCGCGGTGAGCGAGCGAGCGGTCCGCAGCAGCACGGGCCCCCGCGCCCGTACGTACGACGAGAAGGACTTGTACGGCGGCGCGTGCGCATGGGACTGCTGATGCGGGTGGACGTGCGCGGGCGGATGCGAGTTCGGGTGGTACGGCGAGTACGAGACGGCCTTGGAGGTGCTCGCGCAGAGGGGCGTGGTCATGGCTCCACGCTAGGAGCGGGCCCATCTCAGGGGATCGCCCCCAGGTCCCGAAGCTGCGTCCGCCTCAGGGAGTAGGAGTGGTGCCTGGTCCACCTCCTGAAGATGGAGAAGGTGAGGACGCTCGTCAGGGTCGGCCCCGGACACGGAGGGCCGCTGTCGATCTTCGACCTCTCGTCGTGTGGCGGCCGTGCACCCTGGAGGGAGCGGCTCTGTGGACGTCTCCGCAGGTGGGAGCGGTGCGGGCCGCGCACGCGAGGGCGGGGGTGTCGGAGCCGTACACCTTGATGAGGAGGGAAAGGCGGGCCACCGGCAGGTACTACCGGGCGCCCGGCGTCCACCCGGGGATAGAGAGGGCCGGGGCGAGCGGACGGGTCGGGGGCGCGGGGACCCGCCGCAGCCGGGGGCGCGGGGACGGCGGCAGGTGCCTACCGGCGGCCGGCGCATCCGGCGGCCGCGAAACGAGGACGGTCTGCGCGACGGCACCGAAGTGCCGTCGCGCAGACCGTCGCTCACCCCTCAGCCGGTCCCCCCGTCGGGCCGCGTATCACCAGAGGTTGACGAAATTCACCGCGACATTCTCGTTGGACTGGTCGATCACCGTGAATCCGGAGCCGTTCACGTTCGCGGTGTTGTTCTGATTCGACGCACCCGCGCCGGTCGCCACCTGCTGTGTCGTCGTGGAGTTGCCGGAGTTGTCGTCGCCCACACCGCTGCCCACGATCGTGGCCACGCTGGCGTTCGATCCGTCGTCCGCGAAGTCATCGGCCGATGCCGAGCCGGTGAAGAGAGCCGCGGCGAGGGGAAGAGCGGCGACAGCGGCGAAGACGCGGGCGGTACGGAAGCTTGCCATGTCAGTTCCTCCAGGAACGAGATCTTCTGAACGAGAAGTACGGCATTTGCCGGGGCAGTTGGCCGACCGCCTCGACGTTGTGCTCGACGTCGTGCAATCAGAATTGCCCACCGAATCCCCTGCGAACCAGCCCTGAGCGGGTTATTCCCTCGCAAGCGTGAGGACTTGTCGATAAACCCCCTTCACGACATCAACAGGTCAGTTCGGTAGGTATGTACGCGTACGGACCGCACCACGCCCCTGCTCCCGCAAGGGGCGAAGCGTTTCGGCACCCTTTCGGCCAATCTTTCCCACTCCCGTTCTTCGAACAACAGTGCGAACATAGACCCATGGCCATCACCGCCCGGCACACGACCACCCTGGCCCTCGCATACGCCCTCTCCGCAGCCGAGAACGGGTTTCCCGTCATCCCGCTGTCCCCCAGCAAGCTCCCCGCCCTGCGCTCACCCCATCGGGACGAACCCGGCGGAGGTCCGGGCGGAAGTCCCGGTGGAGGCGCCCATCCCTGCCGAGGTGAGTGCGGCCGCCTCGGTCACGGCGTGCACGACGCCACGACCGACCCGGCGGCCGTACGAGCACTGTTCGCCGCCGCGCCCTGGGCGACGGGGTACGGCATCGCCTGCGGACGGGCGCCGCACCACCTGATCGGCGTCGACCTGGACGTCACGCCAACGACGGCGCGGGCGGAGGCCGCGACCGGGACCGCGACCGGCACCGGGACCGGGAACGGGAACGGGACCTCGACTTCGACGGAACCCACGCCGGACTCGGTGGCCGCGCTCCAGCAACTCGCCTTCCAGCACCTGTTCACGCTGCCGGAGACCGTGGTCGTCCTCACCCCGAGCGGCGGCCGGCACATCTGGCTGTCGGGCCCGGCCGGCATCACGGTCCCCAACTCGGCCGGCCGCCTGGCGCCAGGCATCGACGTACGGGGCGCGGGCGGCTATCTCGTCGGACCGGGATCCGTCACCGCCCGGGGCGCGTACCGGCTCGCCCCCGGCTCGGCCGGCCTCACCCCTGCGCCCTGCCCACGCGCCCTGCTGCGCCTGCTCACGCCCCCCGAGCGCGGTCGCCACGCGGGACCGGGAGGCCACCGGGGCGTTCGCCCGGCGCAGGGCCACGGTCTGGTGCAGTTCGTACTCGCCGCGCACGCGGGCCAGCGCAACACCCGGCTGTTCTGGGCGGCCTGCCGGGCGTACGAGCACGGCTTCGGCGAGTCGCTGGCGGAGAAACTGGTCGACGCAGCCGTACGGACGGGCCTGACCGAACGCGAGGCGCGCGCGACGATCGCCTCGGCGTCACGCCTGACGGCGGGCCCCGCCTAGCGTCGTACGCCGGGCGTACATGGGTCGTCCGTGGGTCGTGCGCGGGTCGCGTGCGGGTCGTACAGAGGTCTTGCGGGTCGCACAGCGGGAGGGGAGGCGCGTCCACCGGCCCCCACCGGCGCACGCCCCTCCCCTCCCCCTACTGACCGCTCACCGCACGTCGATGCTCAACGTGGCCTTGTTGTTCGCCTTGTTGGTGTCGTACACGGGGTCGATGTCGTAGTTCGACGTGGCCTTGACCACGCCGGACGTGTCGGCCCGCCGGCTCTTGTCGATCTTCAGGACGATGGCGAACGCCTCGATCTCCCCGACCTCCAGGGTGTAGTCGTCCTCCTGGCAGACGTACTTCCGGTGCCCCGGCTCGGAAGGACCGGTCGGCCCGTCGATCCCGAACGGCTTGCAGTTCTCGGGGACTTCGACGGCCGTCGTGCCCTTGGGGATGTTCACGAGGAGCGCCGGGTGGTCGTCGCTCTCGTTGTTCTGGATCCAGCCCGGTCCGTCGTTGCGGATCGAGGGCGTGACGATGACCCTGCCGCCGGGCTTCCCCTTTGCCTCGTCCCCCGTCGCGACGAGATCGGCCGAGCTGTCCGTGTCCAGCGCGAGCCGGCGGTTGGCCTGGTCGTAGCCCTCCCCCGGGTCTTCGCCGGTGCGGCTGGTGCCGTACTCGACGACCTCCATCAGCGCCTTCTTCAGCACCTTGAACCTCACCGGCACCGTGTAGCTCTCGCCGGGCGCGATGCCGACATCCAGCTCGCACACGGCCTGCTTGACCCTGTCCCCGACCGTCGAGTACGTGCAGCCGTCGACGGGCGCGGTGAAGGCCAGCCCGCGGGTGAGCCGCAGCCGGAAGGTGACACCGTCGGTGGCGGCGGTGCCGTTGTTGGTGAGGGTGACGGAGTCGTTGCGGACCTCACCGGGCCTGAGCTGATTCCCCGACAGCTCAGACACGGTCAGATCCGGCGTGATGGGCTCGTCCGCGTACGCGCCGGGCGCGAAGGCGAGCGGCAGGGCGGCGGCGACCGCGGCTGCGGCCACGGTTGTTGAGGTGAGGCGCGAGAGGCGCTTGTGATGGCGCACGGTGGGTCTCCTCGAACGTACTCGAAGGCACAGAACGGGACGGAGCGTCCCGCTGGTCACCTGCTAGACACCGGAATTCCATGCCTGGTTGTGCGCGGAGATGTGGAGGAACGATGACCGGCCGACGGTTCACGGTGGCTCGCGCGGCCTCGGGTGGGGGCCTCGCGTGGCGGCTTCGGGTGGCGGCTCCGCGTGGGGGCCTCGCGCGCCCGCGACGTAACGGCGTCGGCGCCCGCCTCCTCCCGGGGGCGGGCGCCGACGCGCATCACATCAGGCCGTTCAGCAGACCTTGTAGTCGACGCGGGTCGAGTTGTACGAGCAGGTGTCCACCAGGGCCCCCGTCGACTTCTTGAGGGTGGCCTTGTCCCGGTCGTTGTTCCAGACGTACGCGGCACGCCCCTGATAGCGGTTGGCCGCGGTGTTCGTACCCGAACCGGTGCGCACGGTGACGGTCTTGCCCCGGGCGAGGGAGTAACTGCCGAACGTGTACTTGTGACTCGACGCGTCGACGACCGACCAGCCCGTCAGGCTGACGGCCCTGGTGGTGGTGTTCCGGATCTGCACGTACTCGGCGTTGAGACTGGCGTTGGTGCGGCGGTCCGTGCCGGGGCTGTCGTAGTAGATCTTGTACAGATGAACCGAGCCGACAGCCTGAGCCTGCGTCGGCAAGAGAACCGTTCCGGCGACCGCCGCGGCCATGGCGGCGACGGTGGAGAGCGTGCGGGAATAGCGCATGTACGTCCTCTGCGTTCGAGGCCGGGCACCCCCCAAAGGGCCCGGCAGGCGCCCAGAGTATGACCACGCGCCCACAACTGGTTCCCATTTCGCGAACAAGGACATACCGGCCGGTAGAGCCACCAACTCCCGTACGCTGAGTTTCATTTGGCCCCATACGGTCCGGCACCGCGAGGGCGCCCGCGTCGCGCTGTTCAGCGGCTTCCGGAGCGCGCCTACGATGGCCGCGTGGGCGAAGGCGCGGAAGATGGCGGAAGGAACTCCGGAAGTGCGGTGGCTGGGGAATCTGGAGGCCGAGATCATGGACTGTCTGTGGAAGTGGGGAAGGCCCGCCACCGTTCGTGAGGTGGTCGACGACATCAACACGCGCCGCCCCGCCGCCTACACGACCGTCATGACGGTGGCCTCGATTCTCCACACCAAGGGGTGGCTGATCAGGCAGAAGCAGGGCCAGGCGTGGCTCTACACGCCGGTGCGCAGCCGGGAGGCGTACTCGGCCGCCCTGATGGAGGACGCGCTGGGAGCCAGCGAGGACCGCCCGGCCGCTCTGGCGTACTTCGTGGAGCGCATGTCGGACGAGGAAGTGGCCGCGCTGCGCGAGGCGTTGCAGGTGGTCGAGAGGGACGTCAGCCGGGTCGTCGAGAGGGATGCCGGGCGGGACGTCGAGCGGGACGTCGAGCGGGACGTCGAGCAGTGAACGCGGCTCCCGCGCTCCTCGGATACGCCGCTGCCGTGGGCGTGCTCGCGCCGCGCGTGATGCTGCGCGCCGCGTGGCCGCACCGGGCACCGGTGCTGGCCGTCACCGTGTGGTTCGCGCTGGCCGCCTCGTTCTCCGTGTGTGTCGCCCTCGCCGCGCTGCATCTCGCGACGCCGGGCGCCCATCTGCACGGCATCCTCTACTCGTGCGGCGTGGCCCTGGGGGTCGGCCCGCCCGGCGCCGGCGTGGTGCGGAGCCTGGGCGTCGGCGTCTCGGTGGCCGTACCGACGGCCCAGTTGGCCGCCTTCACCTATCACGTGCTGCGCGCCCGCGCGGCTCGTACCCGGCATCGCAAGATCCTCGACAAGGTGGGCCGTCCGTCGCCGAGGCTGGGTGCCACGGTCCTTGAGCACGCGACCCCGACCGCTTACTGCCTGCCGGGCCACCGCTCCAGGATCGTCGTGAGCAGCGGCGCGGTGGAGCTGCTGTCCGAGGCGGAGATCGCCGCCGTCGTGGAGCACGAACGGGCCCACGTCACCGGCCGCCACCATCTCCTTCTCGCGGCGGCGCGCTCGTTCGCCATCGTGTTCGGAGGAGTGCCGCTGGCCCGGCAGGCGGGGGAGCAGATTCCCCTTCTGCTGGAGATGGCCGCCGACGACGGCGCCCTGCACGTCCACCCGCACCGGACGCTGGTCACCGCCATGTTCGAGATGGCCTCGGCGGGCGCGGTCCCGAAGGGCGCGCTGTCGGCAGGGGGGCGCACGGTGCACGTACGGCTGCGCCGGATCCTGGCGCCGGTACGGCGAACGCACCCCGCGTTCCGGGCGGTTGTGGCCGGGTCGGCCGTACTGATGCCGGTGCTGCCCCTGCTCCTCGCCTGCCCTCCCGGACTGGCTTAGAGGCCGGCGCTAGAGGCGTACGCCCCACATGAACGGCATGCCGCTGCGGGCGATCGACTCGAAGCGCACCTGGGCGCCCGGCTTCGGCGAGTGGAGGATCTGCCCGTTCCCGGCGTAGAAGCCGACATGGCTCAGGTCGGTGCGCATGATGATGAGGTCGCCCGGCTTGAGCGCGCTCAGGGAGTTGATCCGGGTGCCGACATTGGCCTGGGCCTGGGACGTACGGGGTATGGAGACGCCGGCCTGCTGGAACGCCCAGGATGTCAGTCCCGAGCAGTCGAAGGAGTTCGGGCCGGACGCTCCCCATACGTACGGCATGCCGACCCGGCTCTTGGCCGCCTCGAACGCCGACGCGCCGCGCTGTGACCCGCTGGCCTCGTTGCCGAGGTCGACACGGTCGCTGTCACGGTTGATCCGCTCTTCCTTGGCCGTTCGCTCCGCGCGCTCCTCGGCCGTCAGCGAGTTGAGGAGCGTCTGCGCCTTCGCCAGCTTGCCCTGGATCTCCTTCTTCTTGCTCCCCAGTTCCTTACGGGTGTCCTGGAGCGCCTTGAGCTGTTCGCCGGCCCGTGCCCGCTGCTCGTCCAAGGTGCGCTGCTGGGACAGGTACTGCTTGAGCGTCTCGGCCTGTCGGTCGCTCAGCCGGTCCATGTCCGACGCCTTGTCCAGATAGCTGTCCGGATCGGTGGAGAGCATCAACTGGAGCGAGGGGTCGAGACCGCCGCTGCGGTACTGGGCGGTGGCCACCGAGCCGAGCTGATTGCGGAGTTCGTTGAGACCGCCCTGACGGCGGGCCGCCGCCTCCTGGAGGTTCTCGACCTGCTTTTCGAGCTTGCCGGCCTTCTCCTGCGCCCCGGTGTACTTCTCCGTGGCCTGGGTCGCTTCCTCGTACAGGCGGTCGATCTGAGCCTGGACGCCCTTCTTGTTGGGATCGGGAAGCGGGTCGGCGGACGCCGACTGGGTCGACAGCGCCACGGCCGCGGCGGCGGTCGCGGTGAGCACGCCCGTGTACGCGGGGGTCGGCTGCTTCGGACGACGGTGGGACGCCACTGAGGCGAGCTCCTTCTTCCTCGGCCGCTGCCGGCGGAACAGCTCAGCTGTCCTCCGACTCCGCGCGGGCGCAGCGGATTTGGCGGCGCCTTGACTGCCGACCCGGATGGGGAAACGACCGTACAAAGGCTCGATCACACATACTAAGCATCTTAGTTACCTGGTTCCAAGCCCGGGCGCCCTCGGGCCCCGCGTGGAGACGTTCGCCCGACGGGGAGCGTGCCGGTGGGCGGCATGCGTCGCGCACCGGCACGCTCACGGTCAGGCGCGGTTACGGGAGCGGCGCACCCACCAGATCGCGGCACCCGCCGCCATCACGGCGACGACCGCGACCACGGCGACCACGGTGAGAAGCACCCCGTCGCTGCCGGAGCCCTCGTCCTCCCGCACGGCGGCCTCGGAGGAGGCCGACGCCGTGGCGTCGCCGCCCGGGTCGGGCGCGGCTGATGACGGCGCGCCGGTGCTCGGTTCCGGTGACGGGCTCGGTGCGACCGGCTCGGCGCCGGGCGCGGCGGGCTTCAGCTCCAGCACCGGGGCCGGGTTCTCCACCTGCTGTCCGTCGCCGGGTATTTCGATCCAGCGGGAGATCTCGCCGTCGCCGTAGGTCTCGACGGTCTTGAAGGCCAGCGACTTCGCGTCCGGCAACTGACGCACGCTGACGCTGTGTTCGGCGTCCGTGCCCACGGCCAGCGCCGTACCGCCCACGGTGTAGCCGTCGGCCGTGGCCGTCAGCTTCCACCCCTTCGGGGCCTCCGTCAGCTCGACGGTGCCGGGCGCGATGCCCTTCGGCAGCACGATCCTCAGTTCCTTGATGCCGGAAGCGTCGGATTCCGCCTCGGAGACGAACGAAAGGGTGACGTTCTCGGCCAGCGCCCTGCTGTCCGAAGCGGTCACTTCGGCGTGTGCGGCGGCTGGACCCGCCGCTGCCACGATCGCCGAAATCGTCGCGGCAGCCAGGACACCGAGGCGCCGGCCGGCGGCGGATGTGCGTGAAGCGTTCATGAGGTAGGGCTCTCTCCGTACGGGCGGAGTCACGCGCGACAGGCGCGATCCGCCGGGTTCAGGGGAACGTCGCGTACGCGGCCTTCCGGTGGACCTCGGCGGCTCAGCACATGACAGAGAACGGTTCGCGCCGCGGGCTGCCGGAACGCGACCAGTGGCGGCCTGCTCGCGGGCAGTGGCAACGACCGGGGCACGAGCCCGCGCCACCCGGCCGCGGTGGCGACCGCCATCATGAGCGAACCGGCCCACCTGCCCACATCGTTCGGCAGGTCGGACAGCCGCCGATCGGCCCGATGCATGAGGACGGCGACGGAGACGGCCGCCAGGAGATGCGCGGCCGACATCACCGAAGCGCTGTGGTGCGCCGCGCCTCCCGCGCCGTGCGGAGCAGAGCCTGGACCGTCGGACGAAGACAGCACGGTATGCAGTACGACCTGCGTGACCGCCGTCGCCCCGGCCACGGCCCACCACGAACGGGCCTTGCCCGCCCCGATGGAGACGACAGCCATCACGGCCGCCGACACGACCAGCAACCGGAGCCAGGGCACCGGGCCTTCCGACGCCAGATGGTGACCGACCGCCGCCAGGACGGCACTTGTCCCCGCGAAGACGGCAGCGCGAAGCCAACGTCCCACCCGTGCTGCCCGTGCTACCCGTGGGGGACGACGAGGCGTGGATCTTTCGGCGTCGGCCATGCTGCGCACATCATCCACGTCCCGCCTCGTCCTCGACGCTGAACGGCGGACCCCATCGGCACGTACCTCCCCCCACACCCCGCCCGCAGGAAGGCAACACCGGTGACGGCACCCCGCGCCCATCCCGCACGCACGATGGGGGCGCTCGCCATGCCCCTCTTCCTGGCATCCCTGGTGATGGGATGCTCGGCCGATCCGGCCGGCAGGGCGAGCACGCCACCCCCCAAGGCAAGTGCCACACCGCTCCCTTCGGCCGCGCCCGCGAGCATCGAGAAGATCGCGTCCATGACCGGCTGCACGGCGGAGATGCGTACCGAGGCCGACGAACTCCGTGAAGCCGTGTGCGTCACCCCGGAGGGCAACTGGATCGTGACGACTTTCCCGACGGAGAAACTCAAACTGACATGGCTGGACACCGCGAGCATGTACGGCGGCACCTACCTCGTCGGCCCGAGATGGGCCATCGGCGCCAAGCCCCAACTGCTCAAGCAGCTCCGCACAAAGGTGGGCGGCGACCTCCAAGAACTGCGCGGCATGCGGTAGCCCTGCCACTCCCCCTTGACCGGCTCCGGACCGGCCGGTGACGCGTGGTCATTCCGGATGACCCGCGGGACGACGGCACGCTCGTCCCGCGTACGGAACCGGAGATGCCACCCCCGAGGCTGCTCACGCCCTGGCATGGGTCACGAAGCACTCCCTGCCAATCCTGGCTCACAACAGCCCCTGTTCTCCCGGCTGTTGGGCACGGACGATGAGTTCTTCGCGGGCGACCGACCCCCGGTCGACTGCCCGAACAAGAGGAGTCCGCCGTGGCATTCGGTCCCCGTATCGCGCTCGTCACCTGCCGGGGTGTGCTGAAGGATCCCGAATGGGATCAGGATCTGCCCATTCTGCTGGAAGCGGTGGAATGCGCGGGTGCGAAACCCGTGGTGGTGTGCTGGGACGACCCGGAGGTGAACTGGGCCGGGTTCGACCTTGTGGCGATTCGATCCGCGTGGGACTACTTCTGGCGGGTCGAGGAGTTCCTGCGATGGGCGGAGGAAGTCGCGGCTGTCACGGCGCTGGCGAATCCCGTCGACGTGCTGCGCTGGAATGTGGACAAGCGCTATCTCGCGGATCTCTTCACCGCGGGAGTTCCTGTCGTCGAGACCCGCTATCTCGCTCCGGGTAGCACGGTCGACCTGCCCGGGGAGGGCGAATACGTCGTCAAGCCGACGGTCGGTGCCGGCGCGCGGTACGCCGCCCGGTACCGGCCGGAAGGCCGCGGGACGGCGGTGCGGCAGCTGGTCCGGATGCACGCGGAGGGAATGACCGCGATGGTGCAGCCGTACATGCGGAGCATCGATACGAAGGGCGAGCGGGCACTGCATTTCACCGGCGGGCGTTTCCTCCACGCGGACCGCAAGAATGCCGTTCTCGCGCCGGGGTTTCCGTACGACGAGAAAAAGGTCCCGCACCCGGAGCTGCATCCCTGGGAGCCGACCGCCGGTGAATTGGCGGTCGCCGTGCGGGCGTTGGCCGCTGTGCCCGGCTCAGAGGAACTCCTCTACGGCCGTGTCGACCTCGTCGACGGTGACGACGGCGAGCCGCGTGTGATGGAACTGGAGCTCGTCGAGCCGCACTTGTTCCTCTATCTGCACCCGGCGTCGCTTCCCGTCTTCGCGGAGGCGATCGTCAAGACGGCGGTGCGCACCGCCCGGTGAGGCGGTGCCGTAAACGGCCGTGACCTTGTTTTCCCCTTCACCGGGTCCGGGACGTGGCGACCGGAGAACAAGCCAACCTCGCACTTCGCGCCCGCCGAAGACAATGACGTGCTACCAGGCTATCTACGGGCGTCCCAAGGCCTCTGTGTGAACGGCGAGTTACGGACAGCATCACCCGCATCACCCGCTCGTCCGACTCCGTGGTGCTATCACAGACATAAGATCAGCGATTCGCGATGCTGACCCCGGCGTCGGCCGTGCCCCGGGTTCCGCAGCGCTACGCAGGCATGCGCGGGCTGATCCTCAAGGATTCTGTCGAGCGAGGGAGGGCTTCGTCGCAACCCTGGCAGGTCGGCGGCACGGTGGAGAGATCCCGCGGAGGAGTCTTCGTTGCTGGAGCCATTTGGGATAAGTCCTGAGACAGAGCAGCTCTACTTCATGCTGGTGAAGCACCCGGGAATGAGTATTGAGGAGGCGGCGGCGCGGCTCGACTGGCACGAGGCCGAAACGATGAAGCAGGTCGACGAGCTGGCTGAGCTCTCACTGCTCTGGCCTTCGCGTGGAGACTCGGGCGGCCTGCACCCGGTTGAACCGGAGATCGGGCTCGATATGCTGATCGCGCGTGAGCACGCCGCGCTGGCGACCCGTACGCAAGTACTCCAGGAATGCAAGGTGGCGGCCCGGGTACTGGCCGCGGAATATTCCAGCCGCCCGCGAGCGGCGCCGCTGGATGTCGAACAGGTCGACGGCACGGGAAAGATTCACGACCGACTGGTCAGGCTCGTCCGTGAGGCACAGAGCTGGATCATGGCTTTCGCGCCGGGCGGTCCGCTGATCCCCGAAACGGCCGTCGCCGACCGGGGGATCGGTGAGGAAATTCTTTCACGCGGAATCCGCGTCCAATCGGTCCAACTCGACAGCGTATGCAACAACAGGGCCAGGATGTCGCAGATGCAGCGGCTGCTGGACAAGGGGATGGAGATAAGAACCGTCCCCGTCCTGTCGCTCAGAGGTGTCATCGTAGACGGTGAGAAAGCTCTCCTCTCACAGGAGATGGAAGACAGCGGCAAGGATGTCGGAGTCGTACTGTCCGGCTCATCGGTCGTGGCGTCGATCGCCCCCGTATTTGAACAGGTCTGGCTTTCGGCGGTGCCTTTCAGCCTTCGTGGCCAAGGGCATGGAAGTGAACTCACCAATATGGAAGGGGCCCTTCTCCAACTCCTCCAGGAGGGATACACGGACGCGCAGGCCGCGCGCAGACTCGCGGTTTCCACCCGCACCGTGGGCAGGATCGTCGCCGACCTCATGACACAACTGGGGGCGAGCAGCAGGTTCCAGGCCGGGGTACTCGCCCGCCGCCGGGGCTGGCTCGGCCCCTGAGGCCGGCCCGGAGGCCCCTGATCATCGGGCCCGAACGAATCTGTCCTACATCAGCCAGGCAGGATCCTGACACGTCCGTTCCCTTGTCGTGCAACACTCCCGCAATGTTTGATCTCTCCTGGGTAAAACGTGTCCGCAAATCCGAAGAAGGCTCGTGTGTGGAGCCGGGGGTGATGCACGTGGCGCTAAATGACCAGGACTATCAACTTATCACTCTAGGGAATGTGCCCGAAGCCATTCGCGAGGAGTTCCGGACGCTTCCTCTGGACCAGTACTGCGAGGGGAAGTTCCGGCATCGCCGTTTCTCGCAGTACCGCATCCGGCACGAGTCCGGATGGCGACTGGAATTGCTCCCCCACCGGCCTTTCTGCCAGGCGACACAATTCAATGGCGTGACGGGCGGCTTGCTCAGGGAGTACGAAGCGCTGCGGATCGACCCGTCCCTGCTGGTACGCACGGGTGCCGAGGCGATTCCGCTCGACGAGACCGTCGTCTGGCAGGTCGACGTCCACCAGTGGCGGGTCATCGCGGACGACAACACACGCGGTGTCTCCGTGCCGGAGGGGCCTCATCAGGACGGGCACACCTACAGCATGATCGCGGTGGTCGACCGCCGGAACATCGGTGGCGGCGAGACCCAGCTCATGACGCTCGACAGTGACGAACCGTTCCTGAGCCTGACCCTCGGCGCGGGCGACGCGATCGTGCTGGACGACCGGGCCATGCGGCACTACGCCACCGACATCAGCCCTCCCGCGGGCCAGGAGGGGCACCGCGACCTCTTCCTGCTCGCCTTCAACCCCTGGCCCCAGCGCAGGTACGGAGAGGCGTACGAGAACGCTGTGCTGAAGGGCACCTGGTGAGGGGACGGGGACAGTGACCGACCTTTCACAGCCCCCTCCGGGGGGTCTGTTCCCCCAGGCTCTCCCCGCCCACAACCCCGACGACCCGGTGGAGAGCGCGGTCATCGGCCGGCTCGCCGCGAACTGGACGCGCCGGGCGTCGGTGAAGAAGGCGGAGCCCGACCTGGACGACCTCTTCGAGGAGGGGCGTCCGGACTACCCCGAGCATCTCCTGCCGTTCCGCGACCATCCCACCTACCTCGCGCTGGACGACACCGTCCTGCGCAGGCTGCTCGCCTGGGCCTGGGTGGCGTTCAACAAGAACGTCATGGACAACGAGCAACGGGTGGTCAATCCCGGCTTCGCGCTCATCGCCTCCGGAACGTTCCGCGCGGGCTTCGACGAGTCCGTGGCCCAGGCCGTCACCCAGGCCATGGTCGACGAGCAGTACCACACCCTGATGCATCTCAACGCGATCGCGGTCACCCGTCGCCGCCGGGGCTGGCGCATGCCCGAGAGCGCGCTGCCGCTGGCCAAGAAGGCACGACGGCACGAGGAACGCCTGGCGCGGGCGGACCACCGCTGGCAACGGGACCTGGTCACACTCGCGTTCACCACCGTCTCGGAGATGTCCATCAACGCCTACCTCGACCTCATGGCCCAGGACGACGACGTCCAGCCGATCAACCGGGTCACCGCCGAGCTGCACAACCGCGACGAGTACTGCCATTCGTCCATCTCCAAGGACATCGCCGCGACGGTGTACCGGAGTCTCGGCCCGGAGCACCAGGAGTTCTTCGTCGAGGCGCTCGGTGACGGACTCGCCGCGTTCGGCGCCAACGACTTCACCACCTGGCGCCGGATCGTCGAACTGCTGGGCATCGAGGGCGGCGAGGCCATGATGCGCGACGTCGAGAACGAGCCGGGCCGCGCACTCCTGGTCCAGGACTACAGCGGACTCCACCAACTGTGCGCGGAGATCGGCGTGCTGGACGACGTCTCCTTCGACTGGCAGTCCGTGACCGTCCGATGACGGCCGGCAGCACGACCGCGGGCCACGGTCCGGTCGGCCGGGCCGCGGCGGGAGGCCGACCCCGATGAAATGGCTGGATCCGGAAGATCCGGACTTCGACGCCGCGCGCCAGGTCTGGAACGGGACGCACGACAGGCGTCCCGCACGTATCGCCCGGTGCCACGAGACCGCGGACGTCGTCGCCGCGCTGCGGTTCGCGGACTCCGCCGGGCTGGAGGTCTCCGTACGCGGCGGTGGCCACAACGTCGCGGGGACCGCGCTCGCCGAGGGCGCGGTCATGATCGACCTGTCCGGGATGCGGCGGGTGACGGTGGATCCGCGGAGACGGGTCGCGTACGCGGACGGCGGCTGTCTGCTGGCGGATCTCGACCCCGCGACCGCCGCGCACGGACTGGTCTGCCCGACGGGCATCATCTCGCGGACGGGCCTCGGCGGACTCGCGCTCGGCGGTGGCTACGGATGGCTCAGCCGGCGCTGGGGCCTGACCTGTGATCACGTACTGTCCGCCGAGGTGGTGCTCGCGGACGGCTCCGTGGTCGAGGCGTCGCAGGACAGCCACCCGGATCTGCTGTGGGCGCTGCGTGGCGGCGGCGGCAACTTCGGCGTCGTCACCCGCTTCACTCTGCGGCTGCGGCAGGCGACGCCGGTCCACTACCGCACCGCTGTGTACGGACTGGACGAGGCACCCGGCGCCCTTCAGGCGTACCGGGAGTTCACCTCTCATCTCTCGGCGGATCTGCATGTCTCCGGTGGGTTCAAGGTCGCCGGTGCCTATCCGGGACGGGACGGCTGGCTGCCCGCCCGGCTGAGAGGAAGGCCCGTCCTCTCCCTGACCGCCGTCTGGTTCGGACCGCCCGGCGAAGCGGAGGCCGCGATCGAGCCGCTCCGCACGGCCGCGCCCCCCGCCGCGTCGACCGGGCGGACGACGACCCATGCGGAGCTCCAGACGATGGGCGACCACGAACGGCCGCACGGCAACCGGTACTACACCAGATCCATCTATGTGGACGATCTCTCCCCGCCTGCCGTCGAGGAGTTCACGGCGACCGCCCGCGACATGCCCTCGCCGCTGTCCTCCGTCCAACTGGAGTATCTGCGCGGGGCCGTGGCCGAGGTCCCCGAGGAGGACTCCGCTTTTCCCGGCAGGAGCGCCCCGTACATCTACACCGTGTCGTCCCAGTGGACGGACCCGGGCACCGACCGGGTCCATGTCGAGTGGACCCGGCGCGCCACGGAGCGGCTGGCCCCGTACGGCCATGGCGGCGCGTACGTGAACTACCTCCAGGACGAGTTGCGGACCAAGGTCGCGGAAGTCTACGGAGAGGCCAGGCTCGCGAGGCTCGCCGCCGTCAAAGCGGCGTACGACCCGGACAACGTCTTCCACTTCAACCAGAACATCCTTCCGGCCCCGGCCGGCGACCGAAGGCAGGCACATGCGCATCGCAGTGGTTGACGGCTTCTCGGCGGGCTGCCTCCTGGTGCAGGAACTGAACCGGCTCCAAGCCGAATGCGTCCACCTGAGGACCAAACCCGACTTCCGCGACTCCTACACCCGTGGCTTCGACCCGGCCGCCTACATCCAGGACCTGGGGCATGTGAGCGACCTCGACAAGGCTGCCGCCGCCCTCGGTGAGCTGGGCGTCGACAAGGTCGTCGCCGGAGCCGAGTCCGGGGTCGTCTTCGCCGACACGCTCGCCCACCACATGGGTCTGCCCCACAACCGGATCGAGACGGTGCGCGCCCGCCGCGACAAGTCCGAGATGGCGCGATGCGTACGGGACGCGGGTCTGGCCGCCCCCCTTGGGGCACGGGTCACCTCCGCGGACGAGGCCGTGGCCAGGTTCGAGGACGAGGGGGGCCGCCCGGCGGTCGTCAAACCGCTGGCGAGCGCCGCCACCGACGGGGTGCACATATGCCGGAGCGCCGACGAGGTCCGGCGGTTCACCGAGGAGGTCCTGGGCAGGAACGACTGCTTCGGGGACCCCAACCACGCCGTCCTGGTGCAGGAGTACCTGGCCGGCCAGGAGTTCATCATCAACACGGTGACGGTCGACGGCCTGCACAAGGTGGTGGACGTCTGGCGCTGCGTCAAGATCGGCGGACCCGGTGGTGAGCCGGTGTACGACTACCACGAGCCGGTCCGGCGGGGCGACGCGCGGGGCGAGACGGTCGTCGCCTTCGCCAAGCGCGCGATCACGGCTCTGGGGATAGCCAACGGCGCGGCACATACCGAGGTCATGCTCACCGCGGCGGGACCCGTCCTGATCGAGACGGGGGCGCGGCTGATGGGTTCCACCCAGCCGTGGCTGCACGCCCGGTACTCCGGGACGTCCCACGTCCACCTGCTCGCACTGGCGCTGACCGACCCCGACGCCTTCGCCCGCTTCCCCGACGAGGACGTCCACTGGTCCCGGGAGATCCGGCAGGTCTATCTGATCAACAAACGGCGCGGGCGCTGCGCCGGTGAACGCTGGCGGGAGGCGCTGACCTCTCTGGAGACCTGTGTCGCGGTCGACGCCGCGATCGTGCCGGGCGCTCTGGTGCCGCGGACCGTGGACCTGGCGACCGTACCCGGATACGTCTATCTGGCCGCCGAGGGCCGGGGGCCGATCACACGCGACTACGACGCCATTCGCGCCTGGGAGGAGACGGAGCTCTATCTGTCCTAGGTCGTGTCTTCA
>NZ_JARJHW010000051.1:0-42407 GCF_040560175.1 Streptomyces panacea | reverse complement strand
CGCGTACACCCCCGCCAGCGGCGTGCCGTCCCCCGTCAGCACGCGCGACGACAGGTCGGTCTCCAGCCCGCCGAGCGACTTGCGGGTCAGGATGCGCAGCCGTACGGCGATCAGCGGGCCGGCCTTGGGGTCGAGGATCCGGTGCGGCGCCACCGTACGGATCAGCTTGTCGCCCAGATACGCGCGCGCCCCTCGCACGGCCGTCATCTGGAGGTCCTTGGTGAACGGGTTCGCGACCTCCCGGTCGCGGGCGGTGATCTCCCGGCGCAGCTCGGCCTCGTCGATCAGCGGCTTCTCGGTGAGCGCGTTCATGCCCCGGACGAGCGAGGCCAGGTCCTTCTCCACGACGAAGTCCTCGCCGTTGTCCATGAACGCCTTCACCGGTCCCGGCACGTCCAGCCGCGCCCGGTTGATCACGTCACGGACGGACCTGCCGGTCAGGTCCGGGTTCTGCTCGGAGCCCGAGAGGGCGAACTCCTTGCCGATGATGCGCTGGTTGAGGACGAACCAGGTGTAGTCGTGGCCCGAGTGCATGATGTGGTCCAGCGTCCCGAGCGTGTCGAAGCCGGGGAACAGCGGCACCGGCAGCCGCCTCCCGCGCGCGTCGAGCCAGAGCGACGAGGGCCCCGGCAGGATCCGGATGCCGTGCTTCGCCCAGATCGGGTTCCAGTTCCCGATGCCCTCCGTGTAGTGCCACATCCGGTCCTGGTTGATGTGGTGGGCGCCGGCCCGCTCGGTGATACCGAGCATCAGACCGTCGACATGGGCGGGCACGCCGGAGAGCATCTTCTCGGGCGGGGTGCCGAGGCGCTGCGGCCACTGGGCGCGTACGAGGTCGTGATTGCCGCCGATACCGCCGGACGTCACGATCACGGCCTGCGCCCTGAGTGCGAACGCGCCCGCCGTCACGCGGCTGCTGGCCGTGCCGCGTTCGGCGTCGCTCGGCTCCAGCACCTCGCCGGTCACGGTGTCGACGGCGCCGGCCGTGGCGCCGAGCCCGGTGACCCGGTGGCGGAAGCGGAACGTCACGAGCCCCTTGGCGACGCCTTCGCGCACCTTCCGCTCGAACGGCTCGACGACACCGGGGCCGGTCCCCCAGGTGATGTGGAAGCGCGGCACCGAGTTGCCGTGCCCGCGCGCGCCGTAGCCGCCGCGCTCGGCCCAGCCGACGACCGGGAAGAACCGCACGCCCCGCTCCCGCAGCCAGGACCGCTTCTCCCCGGCGGCGAAGTCGACGTACGCCTCCGCCCACTTGCGCGGCCAGTGGTCCTCCTCACGGTCGAAGCCGGCCGTGCCGAGCCAGTCCTGGAGCGCGAGGTCGCGGCTGTCCTTGACGCGCAGCCGCCGCTGCTCGGGCGAGTCCACGAGGAACAGCCCGCCGAAGGACCAGTGCGCCTGCCCGCCGATGGACCCCTCGGGCTCCTGGTCGACCAGGATGACCGACCGCCCGGCGTCGACGAGTTCGGCGGTGGCGACCAGACCGGCCAGTCCCGCGCCGATCACGATCACATCAGCGTCGTACGCCATGGGTTCCCACCTTCTCGGGGCGACTGAGGTGGTCCGATCTTCCGTACGGGCCGGTAACGAGTCAACCGGCCGTGCGTGCCAGGCTGTCCCGCATGAGCAGCTACGACGAGATCATCGACATCGTGGACGAGCACGACCACGTCGTAGGGCAGGCCCCGCGCGGCGAGGCGTACGCGAAGGGCTTGCGGCACCGTTGCGTGTTCATCCTCGCGCGCGACGCCGACGACCGGGTCTTCGTCCACCGCAGAACGGCGACCAAGACCGTCTTCCCGTCCCGCTACGACATGTTCGTGGGCGGTGTGGTCGGTGCCGGCGAGACGTACGACGAGGCGGCGCTGCGCGAGGCCGAGGAGGAGCTGGGAGTGAGGGGCCTGCCGCGCCCCGTACCGGTGTTCACGTTCCTGTACCAGCCCGAGGACGGCCCGATGTCGTGGTGGTCGCGGGTCTACGAGGTCCGCTGCGTGCTGCCGGTCGCCCCGCAGGTGGAGGAGATCGACTGGCACGCCTTCCTTACGGAGGAGGAGCTGGAGCGGTGGCTGACGGAGAGCGCCGCCGGCGGTGGGCGTCTGTGGACACCGGACGGCCTGGCGGCGTACGAGCGGCTGAAGGCGGCCCGCGCGTCGGATGCGTAGGGTGCGACGGGTGATCGACTTTGTGCGGAGCCTGCGCCTGTGGTTCGCGCCCCGGCGGATCAGTGACGAGGGCACGACCCCCGACTACCGTTTCTCGCTCGCCAACGAGCGCACGTTCCTCGCCTGGATCCGTACCTCGCTCGCCCTGGTGGGCGGCGGATTCGCGGTCGACCAGTTCCTGCCGGATCTGCGCTGGGGTGTCCGGGTGGGGCTGGCGGTGGTGCTCTTCGCCATCGGCGCGCTCAGCGCGCTGCGGGCGATCAGCCAGTGGGTGCGCAGCGAGCGGGCGATGCGCCGGGGTGAGGATCTGCCGGTGACGCCGTTCCCGACGCTGCTGGGTCTGTCGGTGGCGGCCGTCGCCGTGATCATGCTGGTCGTGGTGCTGGCGGACGGGAGTCGCTGATGGGGAGCCCGCCGCCGGTTGGCGCCACGCGGGACCCGGGCCTCCAGCCGGAGCGGACCCGGCTGGCCTGGCGGCGTACGACGCTGACGTACACGGTCGTGGCGGTGCTCGCGGGCCGGCAGGTCGTCCGGGACGACGTGACGGTCGCGGGGGTGGTCGCGGCGGCGCTGAGCGCGCTCGTATGGCTGGCGTTCCTGTGGGTGGCGCACCGGCGGATGGTGGCGCTGAACACGGCGGAGCCGCGCGCGCTGCCGGTGCGCGCGGGGGTCGCGGCGGCGGTGTGCGTGGTCTGCCTGGCGGCGTTCGGCGTGACCGTGCTCTGAGGGGGTCGGCGATTCACGGGACGCGAACCGGACCTACCGGCCATCACGGACAGGACTGGTAGCGTCCCGACCGGCCTCGCAAATCGCCACCGAAACTGACAAAGGTGCACATCATGAAGCCTCTTCACCAGGAACACCCCACGCACGAGCACGCCCACGGACCGACCTGCGGCCACACCGAGGTGCGGCACGGCGACCATGTCGACTACGCGCACGACGGTCATCTGCACCGCAAGCACGTCGAGCACTGGGACGAGTGCGAGCCCGTCGCCCATGTGGTCCACGAGGGCCACCCCCACCAGCACGGCGAGGGCTGCGGGCACCCCGCCGTCGCCCACGGCGACCACAAGGACTACGTCCACGACGGCCACCGGCACGCCGCCCACGAGGGCCACTGGGACGACCACTGATCCGGACGTACCCGGCAGACGCGCACCGAGGACGCACCCGGCCGGGTCCGGCTCCCCGGACCCGGCGCACCGATCCCGCCACACCCGACGATCCGGTCCCACCCAACGATCCCGCCACACCCCCGGGCGGTTTCCCGTCACGCACTGGACGGCATACCGACTGGTCGGCATCATGAACGGCGAAGGCTTTCCACCGCCCCCGCCCGCCCATGGAGGTACGACCGATGAGCGCCAGTCCCCCGCCAGGACTCGACCCGGAGCGGCTGCGCGGCCACCTCGACCGCGAGCGCCCCGGTCTGGTGAGCGGACCGCTGAGCGCCCGGCTGATCGAGGGCGGCCGGTCGAACCTGACGTATCTCGTCACCGACGGCGCCCACGACTGGGTCGTCCGCAGGCCCCCGCTCGGCCATGTCCTCGCCACGGCGCACGACATGAAGCGCGAGTTCCGGGTGATCAGCGCGCTGCACCCGACCGCCGTACCGGTGCCCGAGCCCCTGCTGCTGTGCGAGGACCCCGACGTGCTCGGGGCGCCCTTCTACGTGATGGAGTACGTGACGGGGACGCCGTACCGTACGGCCGAACAGCTCGTGCCCCTCGGTCCCGGGCGGACCCGCACCGCGCTCCTCGGCCTCGTCGACACCCTCGTCGAACTGCACGCGGTCGACCCCTCGGCGGTGGGCCTCGCCGACTTCGGCCGGCCCGAGGGCTTCCTCGACCGCCAACTGCGCCGCTGGGGCAAACAGTTGGACGCCTCACGCGACCGGGACCTGCCCGGCGTCGACGAGTTGCACGCGGCTCTCGGCCGCTCGCTCCCCGACTCCCCCCCGCCGACGGTCATTCACGGCGACTACCGGCTCGACAACGTCCTGATCGGCGACGACGACCGCATCACGGCCGTGCTGGACTGGGAGATGTCCACGCTCGGCGATCCGCTGACCGACCTCGGCCTGCTGGTGATGTACAGCGCGCCGCTGGAGATTCCCGGCTCCCCGATCAGTACGACCGCCGGCGCGGCCGGACACCCCTCCCCGGCCGAGCTGATCGCGCGCTACGCCGCCGGATCGGGCCGTGACACCTCGGCGATCGCCTGGTACACCGCCTTCGCCTGGTTCAAGCTCGCGGTCATCCTCGAAGGCATCCACTACCGCTACACGCTGGGCCAGACGGTCGGCGGCGGATTCGAGCGCATCGGGGATCTCGTCCCCGTCTTCATCGAGCACGGCCTCACCACTCTGCAGGAAGGCTGACCCGCACCCATGGACTTCGCATTCGACGCCCGTACCGAGGAACTCCGCACCAGGCTGCTGGAGTTCATGGACGAGCGCATCCGCCCCGCCGAGGCCGTCGCCCATGAGCAGCGGGCCCGGCTGGCCGACCCCTGGGACACCCCGGCGATCGTCGGGGAGCTGAAGGCCGAGGCCCGCGAACGGGGGCTGTGGAACCTGTTCCTCCCGGACGCGGAACACGGCGCCGGGCTGACCAACCTCCAGTACGCGCCGCTCGCCGAAATCACCGGTCACAGCCCGCAGTTGGCCCCGACGGCGCTCAACTGCGCCGCGCCCGACACCGGAAACATGGAAGTCCTGGCCCAGTTCGGCAGCGACGACCAGAAGAAGCGCTGGCTGGAGCCGCTGCTCGCGGGGGAGATCCGCTCGGCGTTCGCGATGACCGAGCCGGAGGTCGCCTCGTCCGACGCGACGAACATCCGGACCCGGATCGAGCGCGCCGGTGACGACTACGTGCTCAACGGTCGCAAGTGGTACATCTCCGGGGCGATGAACCCGGAGTGCCGGATCTTCATCGTGATGGGCAAGACCGACCCGGACGGCGCCGACACCCGCCGCCAGCAGTCGATGATCCTCGTCCCGCGCGACACCCCCGGCCTCACCGTCGAGCGCGCGATGAGCGTGTACGGCTACGAGGACCACTCCCACGGCGGCCACGCCGAGGTGTCCTTCTCGGACGTCCGTGTCCCGGCGGCGAATCTGATCGGCGAGGAGGGCGGCGGCTTCGCCATCGCCCAGGCCCGGCTGGGCCCCGGCCGGATCCACCACTGCATGCGGCTGATCGGCATGGCCGAGCGCGCCATCGAGCTGATGTGCCGGCGGGCGGTGTCCCGTACGGCCTTCGGCAAGACCATCGCCCAGCAGGGCGTGGTCCAGAACTGGATCGCCGACGCGCGGGTGACGGTCGAGCAGCTGCGGCTGCTGGTGCTCAAGACGGCCTGGCTGATGGACACGGTCGGCAACCGGGGCGCGCACACGGAGATCCAGGCCATCAAGATCGCGACCCCGCGCGCGGTGGTCGACATCATCGACAGCGCGGTGCAGCTGCACGGCGCCGGCGGGGTGAGCCAGGACTACCCGCTGGCGGAGCTGTGGGCGGCGGCGCGGACGCTGCGGCTGGCGGACGGGCCGGACGAGGTGCACCAACGGTCGCTGGCGCGGCGGGAGTTGAAGAAGTACCTGTAGCGCCGCGCGGACGGGTCCACCGGGTCGCGCCCGGTGGACCCTTCGTCCGGGCCCCTCCCCCTACGGGCGCAGCGCGCGCAGCAGCAGGTCCGCGAGGTGGTCGGCGACCTGCTGCGGGGTGAGCGGGCCGTCCGGGCGGTACCAGGTGGAGAGGTGGTGGACCGAGCCGAAGTGGTAGTCCACCACCAGGTCGGAGGGTGTGGCGGAGGTGAACACCCCGCTGCGCTGGCCCTCTTCGACCAGGGCGCGGAACCGCTCGTGGTAGCGCCGCCGCTCGGCCCGTACCTGCTTGTTCTTCTCCGGGCTCAGATGGTGCATCGAGCGGAAGAAGATCGCCGCGTCGTCCAGGTTGTCGATGGTGGTCACGACCACGTCGGCCGCCGCCGCGCGCAGCCGCCGCTCCACGGGCTCGTCGGCGTCGGCGAAGGCGTCCAGCCGCTCCTGCTGGAGGCGGAGCACCCGCGCGTACACCTCCTGGAGGAGGTCCTCCTTGGAGCCGAAGTAGTGGTAGAGCGCACCCTTGGTGACGCCCGCCGCCTCCACGATCTCCTGGACCGATGTGCTGCCGTAGCCCTGCTCGGCGAAGAGCCGGGTGGCGGCGGCCAGTAGTCGCTGGGGTACGGGCGTGCCGTTCCCGTCCGTCGTTCTGGCCACTGTCGCCGCCTGCCTCTCTCTCAGCTCCCCGCGGGGTCCGCCACCGTGGTGTCCGCCGCCGTCTCCCGGCGTGAACGCAGTTCCCGCCTCAGGATCTTCCCACTCGCGGTCTTGGGCAGCTCCGGCAGGACCTCCACCCGGCGTGGATATTTGTACGCGGCGAGTCGTTCCTCGCAGTACGCGGCCAGCTCGGCGGGGTCGGCCGCCGTCCCCGGCCGGAGGCTGACGTAGGCCTTCACGCTCTCCCCGCGGTAGGCGTCGGGGATGCCGGCCACCGCCGCCTCGCGCACCGCGGGGTGTGTGTGGAGGACGTCCTCGACCTCGCGCGGCCAGACCTTGAAGCCGGCGGCGTTGATCATGTCCTTCTCGCGGTCCACGACATGGAGCCGGCCGTCGGTGTCCATGAAGCCGATGTCGCCGGTGCGCAGTTCACCCGTCGGGGAAGGTCTCGGCGGTGGCGGCGGGCTGCCGCCGGTAGCCGGAGACGACCTGGGGGCCGCGTACGGCGATCTCGCCCTGCTCGCCGACGGAGACGGACGCCTGGGCCTCGGTGAGCTGGGCGACCCAGGGTTTGTCCGCGTAGGTGAGCGCCGTCATCGCCCGGCTCCTTCCCATTTCTGCTGGATCTGGTTCATGCTGGTCAGCCACCGGTCGGGGGCGCTCGACCGTGCCCGGTAGTAGTCCGCCACCTCGGCGTGCGGCAGCACCAGGAACCGGTCCTCGTCCATCGCGTCGAACAGCGCGTCGGCGACGTCGTCGGGCTCGATCGCCGTCGGGGCCAGTACGAGGTCGCCCGCCGATCCGGAGGCCGTCAGCATCTCCGTACGCACTCCCTGCGGGCAGATCGCGTGGACCTTGAGGCCGCGGTGGCGGTAGGTCAGCGAGAGCCATTCGGCGTAGGCGAGGGCGCCGTGCTTGGTGACGCTGTACGGCGCCGCGCCGATCATCGTGAGCAGTCCGGCGGCGGAGACGGTGGAGACGAACCGGCCCGTGCCGCGCTCCAGCCAGTCGGGCAGCAGGATCCGGGAGGCGCGTACGTGCGCCATCACGTTGACGTCCCAGGCCGACGCCCAGACGTCCTCGTCGGCGAAGGCGTCCCCGGCCGAGCCGACGCCCGCGTTGGCGCAGTAGATGTCGACGGCCCCGCCGAGCGCGTCGCGCGCCTGGTTGACCACGGCGGAGGCGTCGCCCGGTACGGCGGCGAAGGCGCCGATCTCCCCGGCGACGGCATGGGCCTTGACGGCGTCGAGGTCGTTGACGACCACGCGGGCGCCCCCGGCGACGAATCTGCGGGCGAGCGCGGCACCGATACCGCCACCGGCTCCCGTGACCACCACTCGCGCGCCCCGCACCGTACTCATCGGACCTGCCTCTCCGGTTCACCGCGGCACACACCGCTCGACCCCGGCAGACTAACCAGTCGGTATGTCGCGGCGGAAGGGCGCGGCCGGAACGGGCACGTCTTCGCCGCGTCCGGGCCCGTGAACCCCGGCGGTCGCCGCACTAGAGTCCGTGGCCATGACGGAGCGTGTGATCACGGAGGTGGCCGAATGAGCCTGTCCAGGCGGGGTTTGCTCGCGGCGAGCGGCGCGGTGGGAGCCGCGGGGGCGGCGAGCGTGGTGGGCGCGGCCGGGGCTCCGGCCGTCGCGGCGGGCCGGGACCGGGGCGGTGACGGCGGGCGGGTCCGTACCGGCTTCGACCGGCTCGCGGCCGACGGCTACCGGCTGCTCGCCGGCCGGCGGGTCGGTGTCGTCACCAACCCGACCGGCGTCACGCGGGACGTACGGCACATCGTCGACGTCATGCACCCGGACGAACGCGTCGAGCTGACGGCCGTCTTCGGCCCCGAGCACGGCTTCCGGGGCACGGCCCAGGCCGGCGGCTCCGAGGGCAGGTACGACGACCCGGCCACCGGGCTGCCGGTGTACGACACGTACCAGACCAGCGGGCAGCGGCTCGCCGACATCTTCACCGAGTCCGGCGTCGACACGGTCGTCTTCGACATCCAGGACGCGGGCGCCCGCTTCTACACCTACATCTGGACGCTGTACGACTGCATGGAGGCGGCGGCCCTCGCGGGCAAGCGCTTCGTCGTGCTCGACCGCCCCAACCCCGTCACCGGGCGGGCGGCACTCGGACCGGTCCTGCGTCCGGAGTTCGCGACGTTCGTCGGCCGCAAGCCGATCGCGCAGGCGCACGGGATGACCGTCGCCGAACTGGCACTGCTGTTCAACGGCGAGTTCCTCGCCAAGCCGGTGGAGGGGCTGGACATCGTCAGGATGTCCGGCTGGCGCCGCTCCGACTTCTTCGACGGGACCGGCCTGCCCTGGGTCCCGCCGAGCCCCAACATGCCGACGCCGGAGACCGCGTTGGTCTACTCGGGCACCTGTCTCTTCGAGGGCACCAACCTCTCCGAGGGCCGCGGGACGACCCGCCCGTTCGAACTGCTGGGCGCCGAGGGCATCGACCGGGCGTGGGCCGAGGCCGCCGACGCCGAGGGGCTGAGCGGGGTGCGCTTCCGTGAGGCGTACTTCGCGCCGACGTTCTCCAAGTTCCAGGGCAGGACGGTCGGCGGGGTCCAACTGCACGTCCACGACCGGGAGTCGTTCGACCCGGTGCGCACCGGCATCGCGCTGCTGGTGACGGCGAAGAGGACGTGGAGCGGCTTCGCCTGGCGTGAGGACAACTGGATCGACAAGCTGACCGGATCCACCTCCGTACGCACATTGATTGACGCGGGCGCGGACACGGACGAGGTGGTCGGCGCCTGGCGCGGCGAACTCGCGGCGTTCCGAACGACGCGTGAGCGGTACCTCCAGTACCGCTGAGCGGGGCCGATGGGGGCCCTCAGGGGTGAAAACCCGCCTGATGGCCGCCATCGCATTTTCGATGGAGCCGGATCGGGCACGCGTACGTCTATTGGATGACGCCGATGCAGCAACCACGGAGGTGGCAGGCGATGGCCGGATTCCGGAGCCTCGCGAGACAGGTGCGCGATCCCCGATGTGACCTGGCACTACGCCGGTACTCACTGCGTAAGTGCCTTGAGCGGTTTGCCCCTTATGGGCATCGAGCAACCTGGGACCATCTCTGTGAACGGCACGACATCGAGCCGGAGGACAGAGCCCCCGATCCGGCGCGGCTGATGGCCGCGCTCGACGAGTTGGAAGAGGCGCGGGCCGTCTGGCTGGCGTACGAGACACAGTTCGCCAAGCGCCGTAAGCGCGAGAAGCACGACGGGCTGAGAAGACCGGGCACGTTCGACGACTGGCACCGCAGGACCTGGGGCGGCAACGGGGTGGCGCGGTGCGACGACCCGGCCGTCCATCCGTCGGAGCCCCTGGCCGAGGTGTTGCGCCGGCTGATCGCCGGGCTGGAGTCGGGACCGGGCGGCGCGTGCCCGGTCTGCGCGGAGAAGGGAATCGTCTGGCGGCCTGATCTGTCGCAGGCTCCGTGGTCGGGACCGGTGTGCAAGGGCTGTGGCATTGTCGTGCCGCGGCCCGTTCTCACCTCCGAGGCCATGGAGCGGGCGAAGCGCGTACGGCAGCGGGAGTTGGCCTCGGTGGCCTGACCCGCCACCGGGCGGGACGGGCCGATGACGGCGGACGGCTCACGGATCGGTCAGGGGCGCGCCGATCCGTCAGGACGTACGGGTCAAGGACGGGACCGCGACGTACGGGACCGCGACCGCGACGTACGGGACCGCGGCGCGGGGACCGGCTACCGGGGCGCGCGCCTGCGCTCCGCCAGCAGCCGGGAGCCGGACATCCGGTCGCCGAACACGTCGCCGGGGTTGGACAGTACGCACGTCTCCAGTGAGAGACACCCGCAGCCGATGCAGTCGGTCAGGTGGTCGCGCAGCCGGCCGAGCTGCTTGATGCGCTCGTCGAGTTCCGAGCGCCACGCCTCCGACAGCCGCGCCCAGTCGTCATGGTTCGGCGTACGTCCCTCGGGAAGCTCCGCGAGGGCGTCCCTGATGGTGGCGAGCGGAATGCCGACGCGCTGAGCCGCGCGCACGAAGGCGACCCGGCGAAGCGTGTCCCGGCTGTAGCGGCGCTGATTGCCGCTGGTCCGACGGCTGCTGATCAGCCCTTTCGTCTCGTAGAAGTGCAGGGCCGACGTCGCGGCGCCGCTGCGCGCCGACAGTTGCCCGACGGTGAGTTCATGGATCTTCTCCGGAATCTGCGGCACGCCACCGACCCTACGTGGGCGTCGTGTCACGCGTTGACAGGACAGACGACCCCCACCATGCTGAGCAAGCGCTTGGACACCGCGCGGACGGTACGTGAGCTACCACGTGGGACAGCACGTGGAACGGCGCTTGAGAGGCAGGTATCGACAGACATGGCTGAGCCGAGGGTCTTCACATCCGCGGAGGAACTGCGCGCCGCTGTCGGCGAGCGGTTGGGGCACAGCGACTGGCTGGAGATCGACCAGAAGCGGATCGATCTCTTCGCCGAGGCCACCGGCGACCACCAGTGGATCCATGTGGACCCGGAGCAGGCGGCGAAGGGGCCGTTCGGCACCACCATCGCGCACGGCTATCTGACGCTGTCGCTCCTGCCGGTGCTCGTCCCGCAGATCCTGGCCGTCCGGAACGTGACGATGGGCGTCAACTACGGTGCCAACAAGGTGCGTTTCCCCTCCCCCGTGCCCTCGGGCTCACGGGTGCGCGCGACGGCCGTGCTGAAGGAGGTCGCCGAGACGGGCGGCGGCGTGCAGGTCACCGCCGTCGTCACGGTGGAGCGCGAAGGTGCCGAAAAGCCGGTGTGCGTCGCGGAGTCGGTCTCCCGCTACTACTTCTGACCGGGGTGCGGTGGCCGGAAATACTCACCGGTGTCCATCCGCCGGACAGTACGTCCCCGCTCGCCGGACGGGCCTATCCGGCGACCACCATGCGCAGCACGAGGTCGGCGTAGAGCGCGCCGACCTCGTCGGGCGTCCGGCGGCCCTGCGTGTTGAACCAGCGCGCCACGTCGATGCAGAGCGACATCACGGCCACGGTGGTGCCCGGCACGTCCGGGACGTCGAACTCCCCGTCCCGTACGCCGTCCTGGAGGATCCGGCGCACCGCCGCGTCGCTGCGCCTGCGCAGTTCGACGATCTCGGCGCGGTGTTCGTCGGCGAGGGCGTCGAGTTCGTACTGGACCACGCGCGCCGTGGTGTGGCGTGCCGCGTGCCAGCCGACGAACGAGCGGACCGCGTCGGTGAGCCGCTCGGCCGCCGTGCCGTCGCGGTCGGCGGCGGCGTCGAGGATCTTCAGGGCCTTGTCGTGGCCGATCCGGCTGATCCGGTGGAGCAGTTCTTCCTTGGTCTTGTAGTGGATGTAGAGCGCCGCCGGGCTCATACCGGCGCGGCTCGCGATGTCGCGGGTGGTGGTGGCGTGGTACCCGCGTTCGGCGAACGCCTCCACGGCGGCGACGAGCAGCCTTCTGGCCGCCTCGGGGGTGACCTCACCCCACGGCACGTCCTCGCCGTCGGCCGTCCGTTCCGCCGCACGCATCGCTCTCGCCCCTTCCGGTCACTTCCGGTCAACAGAACGCACACCCTACCCCGAAGCTGAGCAAGCGCTTAGGTCTCCGGTGGAACTCCCGTCCCACCGTGGCAGCACCGTGCGGCGACCCGGCGCCGGGCCACAGCCATACGATGTGCGCCATGGCCCGACCCCGCAAGCCGCTGCTCAGCAGAGACCGCATCGTCGCGACCGCGGGCGCGCTCGTGGACGCCGAGGGGCTCGGCGCCGTCTCCACCCGCCGGCTGGCGGCGGAGCTGGGGGTCAGCGGACCGTCGCTGTACAACCACTTCCGCAACAAGGACGAGATCCTGGACGCCGTCGCGGACTCCGTCAGCGCGCAGGTCGACCTGTCGATGTTCGACGAGGACGACGGACGGGACTGGCGCACCGCGCTGCACGACTACGCCGTCTCCTACCGTGCCGCGCTCACCGCGCACCCGCACATCGTGCCCGTGCTCGCCCAGGGCCCGGGCCGCCGCCCGGCGGGCCTGCGGGTGGCCGACACGGTCTTCGGCGCGATGGTACGGGCGGGGTGGCCGCCGACCCAGGCCACCCATATCGGCGCGTTGATGCGGTACTTCATCACGGGCTCCGCCCTCGGCTCGTTCGCGCGGGGTTTCGTGGACGACGAGACGGCGTACGACCCCGCCGACTATCCGCACCTCGGCCAGGCCCATCTGCTCGCCGAGCGGCAGCAGCGGGTGGACGAGGGGGCCTTCGAGACGGGGCTCAGGGCGCTGATCGACGGGCTGGCCACGCAGTACCAGACAGTTCGGGCCACACCGAAGAGTTCTTGAGGCACCCTGGAGGCATGCCGCAGACCTCCGCCCCGGGCGCGACCGACGCCAGCGCCGACCCCTTCGCACTCCCCGCCCCGTCGGCGTCCCCCGGCGCGCTCCTCGCGGGCTTCGCCGCGCTGCTCGCCGACGAGACCCGCGCCGTCTTCTGCCTGTCGCTGCTCGACGGGCGCGCCTGGACGGCGGGTGAGCTGGCACGCGAGGCCGGGGTCGCCGCGTCCACCGCCAGCGAGCACATCGGGAAGCTGATCGCCGCCCGGGTGGTCACCGAGGAGCGGCAGGGCCGCCACCGGTACGTGCGGCTGGCCGACGCCACCACCGCCGAACTGGTCGAGTCGCTGGCCGCCCATGTCATGCCGGGCCGCGACAGTCCGCACATCGTGCTCGCGTCGCGGGCGAGCGGCGCCATGGCACGCGGCCGTACCTGCTACGACCATTTCGCCGGCCGGCTCGGGGTGGCGCTCACCGACTCCATGGCACGGCGTGGACTGCTGCTCACCGACGCGGGCTTCGCCCTCACCGAGCGGGGCACGCAGTGGTTCCGCGAGCGGGGAATCGCGCTGGACGGCGGCGGCCGGCGCCCGGTGGTCAGCTCCTGTCTGGACTGGACCGAGCGCCGGCGCCATCTGGCGGGGGTGGCGGGGGCCGGGCTGTGCCGGCTCGCCCTGGAGGCGAAGTGGTGCGTGCGTATCGGTACGGAGCGGGCGGTACGGGTGACGCCGACCGGGGAGCGCGCGTTGGCCGAGCTCCTCGGGATCGAGCCTTCGACACTTCGGTGACAGCCGAACTGTTAAGGGCTTAACATCGCTCTCATGGCGAACCCTTCCGGTCCGCGCGCCCAGGGGCGCCCGGCCGCACCGACGACCGCTCCAGGCACGTCCACCCCGGCGACCGGCCGCGCGCAGCCGCTGGCCCTGGCCGCCGCGGGGGTCACCGTCGTCCTCTGGGCGTCGGCCTTCGTCTCCATCCGCAGCGCGGGCGAGGCGTACGCGCCGGGCGCGCTGGCGCTCGGGCGGCTGCTGACCGGATCGCTGGTGCTGGTCGCGATCCTGCTGATACGCCGCGAGGGGCTGCCGCCTCGGGCCGCGTGGCCCGGCATCGTGGTGTCGGGACTGCTCTGGTTCGGCGGCTACTCGGTGGTCCTCAACTGGGGCGAGCAGCTGGTCGACGCGGGCACGGCGTCCCTCGTCGTGAACATCGCGCCGCTGCTGATGGCGCTGCTCGCCTTCCGCCTGCTGGGCGAGCGACTGGCGCCCCGGCTGCTCACCGGCATGGCGGTGTCCTTCGCCGGCGCCGTGGTGGTCGGCCTGTCGATGGCCGGCGGCGGCACCACCTCGGTACTCGGCGTGGTGCTCTGCCTGGTGGCGGCGGTGGCGTACGCGGGCGGCGTCGTCGCGCAGAAGCCCACGCTGGCGTACGCGACGCCGTTGCAGGTCACGACGTACGGCGCGCTCATCGGGGCGGTCGGCTGCCTGCCCTTCGGCGGGCAGCTCGTCCAGGACGCCGCGCACGCGCCGCTGTCCGCGACGCTCAACATGGTCTATCTGGGCGTCTTCCCGACCGCGCTGGCGTTCACGACCTGGGCGTACGCCCTGGCCCGTACGACCGCGTCGCGGATGGGAGCCACGACCTACGCGGTACCGGCGATCGTCGTCCTGATGGCCTGGCTGCTGCTGGACGAGATCCCCGGCCCGCTCACGCTCGCCGGTGGCGTGCTCTGCCTGGCGGGCGTGGCGGTCGCGCGCTCCCGGCCGCGCCGGCCGAAGGGCCGGCTGCCCGAGGCGCCTTGAGCTCCGGCACGCTCAGAAGACGATCAACGCCCGGCCGCCGCGTCCGGCGACCATGTTGTCGAACGCGGCCGGGATCCCGTCCAGCGTGATCCGTTCCGTCACCAGCGAGCCGAGGTCGAAGCGGCCGGCCCGGACATGTTCGGCGATGACCGGCAGATCGCGGACCGGGTCGCAGTTGCCGTACACACACCCCGACAGCGTGCGGCCCCAGTGGAACAACTCCAGCGCGTTGAACGTGACCTGCTGGTCCTTGCCGCCGATACCGACGACCGTGGTCCGGCCGCCCCGGCGGGTGGATTCCCAGGCGGTGCGGATGGTGACGGCGCGGCCCGCGCACTCGACGGCGACGTCCGCGCCCTGCCCACCGGTGAGCTTCCGGACGTCCTTGGCCGTGGTGGCGGAGGCGACGAGATAGTCCGTGGCTCCGGCCGCCCGCGCCAACTCCTCCTTCTCCGGGGAGACATCGACGGCCACGACGGTCGACGCCCCGGCGATGCGCGCGGACTGGAGCACCGCCAGACCGACCCCGCCCACGCCGAAGACCACGACGGTCTCGCCCGCGCGCACCCGGGCGGAGTGGTGGACGGCGCCGTATCCGGTGAGGACGGCGCAGCCGAGCAGCGCCGCGTCGGTGAGCGGGATGCCGTCGGGGGCCGGCAGGACGCAGTTGGCGGCGACGACCGTCTCCTCGGCGAACGCGGCGACGTTCAGGCCGGGATGGAGCGTCGTTCCGCCGGCCGTACGGGCGTGGATCCCGCTCGCGCCGGTCAACGCCGAGGCGCAGAGCCAGACTTCGCCGAGCCGGCAGTGGTGGCACTCTCCGCAGGACGGCGCCCAGTTGAGTACGGCGCCGTCGCCCGGCGCGACGTGGGTGACGCCCTCGCCGACGGACAGGACCGTGCCCGCGCCCTCGTGGCCGAGGACGGCGGGGACCGGCAGGCGCATGGTGCCATTGGTGAGGGACAGGTCGGAGTGGCAGACCCCGGCGGCGGCCAGGCGGATCCTCACCCGGCCGGGGCCGGGATCGGGCAGTTCGATGTCGGTGATCTCCAACGGAGCTCCGACGGCGGGCAGGACGGCGGCGCGGACCACGATCGGTTTCTCTCCCGGCTCAGAACTGGAGGGACTTGGTCTGAAGGTACTCGGCGAGGCCGTGCGGGCCGAGTTCCCGGCCGACGCCCGACTGCTTGTAACCCCCGAACGGGGCGAGGGGGTTGAACCGGCCGCCGTTGATGTCGACCTGGCCGGTGTCCATCCGCCGCGCGAAGGCCACCGCCTCGCTCTCGTCGCCCGCCCAGACGGCGCCGGCGAGGCCGTAGACGGTGCCGTTGGCGATCCGCAGGGCGTCGTCCTCGTCCTCGTACCGGAGGATGGACAGGACGGGGCCGAAGATCTCCTCCTGGGCGATGCTCATCTCCGGGGTGACGTCGGCGAAGACCGTCGGGGCGATGAAGTAGCCGGTGTCGTGCGGCGGTTGGGCCCCGCCGGCGACCAGCCGGGCGCCCTCGGCGATGCCCTGCTCTATGTAGCCGCGCACCCGGGCCTGCTGCGTCGCGTTGACGACGGGGCCCAGACGGCACAGTTCGTCGTGCGGGTCGCCCGCGCGGTACGAGGCGACGGCGGCCCGGGCGGCCTCCACGACCTCGTCGTACCGGTCGGTGTGGACCAGCATCCGGGTCCACGCGCTGCACGTCTGGCCGGAGTTGGTCATCACGTTGGCGACACCGGCCTTGACGGCCCTGGCGTGATCGGCGCTCGGCAGGATGACGTTGGCGGACTTGCCGCCCAGCTCCAGCGCGACGCGCTTGACGGCCGCCCCGGCCGTGGCGCCGATCCGCCGGCCCACGGCGGTGGAGCCGGTGAAGGAGACCAGGTCGACGTCCTCGTGCGCGGCGAGCGCCTGCCCGGCCACGGCGCCGATCCCGGTGACCACGTTGACGACACCCGCGGGCAGTCCCGCCTCGTGGACGGCCTCGGCGAAGAGTTGCGCGGTCAGCGGGGTGTCCTCGGCGGGCTTGACAACGATCGTGCAGCCGGCGGCGAGCGCGGGGGCGACCTTGGCGACGATCTGGTGCAGCGGGTAGTTCCAGGGGGTGATCGCGGCGACGACGCCCACCGGCTCCATCAGCACCGTCGAGTTGCCGATCCGCTCCTCGAAGGCGTAGGAGGCGGCGAGTTCGGCGTACGACCCGGCGACGATCACCGGCAGCGACGCGTGCACCGCCTTCGACAGCCGCAGCGGCGAGCCGAGTTCGGCGGTGACGGTCTCGGCGATCTCGTCCTTGCGGGCGGCCAGCGCGTCGCGCAGGGCCGTGAGACGGGCCGCGCGTTCGGCGGGCGGGGTGGCCGCCCAGCCGGGGAAGGCGGCCCGCGCGGCCCGTACGGCGGCGTCGACGTCCTCGGCGGTGCCCGCCGGGACCTCCGCGATGACCTGCTCGGTCGCCGGGTTGACGACGGCGATGGTGTCGGGGCCCGCGGCGGGCCGCCACTCGCCGCCGATGTACATGCTGTCGTGTGCCTTCATCGCTTGTTCCTCCCGGGGGACTGCCGCGTGCGGCCGCGGTTCGGCGTCGCCACACCTCAAACTAGCGGTGTTAGTTTTCCGGCGCCAGGGACCCCGGGAGTCCCGAATGTCACATCCCCTGTGTCACCTGTCGAGGCCGGGCATGTCCATGGGCGCGGGACAGATCCGCCGCCCGTAGTCGTCGAAGACGTAGAGGTGCGCCAGGTCGACCAGGAGCGGCACCTGCGCCCCCGTACGCAGCCGCGTGTCGGGCCCGGTCCGTACGACGAGATCGCTCGCCGTGATCGCGGGGCGGTCCGCGGTGTACGTGGCGGCGGGCTCCGGCTCGGGGTCGTCCAGCACCACGACGGGACCCGAGACATGGGCGGGGATCCGGCCGGGGACATGCGCGGCGGCCCGCTCCCGCAGCCGCTCCAGGACGCCCGGTCCGGCGCGGCGGCGGCGCGGGGCCGTCCTCGGGCGGGCCGACTCCAGGTCGGGCACCACGGCGGGCCGCGAACCGGTGTTGAGATGGACCAGCGCCTCGTGGCCCTGGTACTCCATGTGCTCGACGATGCCGCTCAGCGGCACCTCGCCGGGGCGTGCCTGGCTCGGCGGGGCGATGCGCGCCGCCTCGGAGCGCAGTCCGACGATGATCTGCCGGCCCTGCTGGATCCGCAGCAACTGGTGGTCGGGGCTGAGCGGTTCGGGCAGCGGCAGGCGCTGGCGGCCGAGGTCGATCGACATCCGGCCTTCGAGGGGCGCGTAGACGACGGCCTGGAGCAGATTGATGCGCGGGGTGCCGATGAAGGCGGCGACGAAGACGTTCCGCGGCAGCCCGTACACCTCGCGTGGCGAACTGACCTGCTGGAGCACGCCGCCGCGCATCACGGCGACGCGGTCGCCGAGTGACATCGCCTCCGCCTGATCGTGGGTCACATAGACGGTCGTGACGCCCAACTCGGCCGTCAGCTGGGCTATTTCGGCCCGCAGATGGTTGCGGAGCTTGGCGTCCAGGTTCGACAGCGGCTCGTCCATGAGGAACGCCGAGGGGCGCCGCGAGATGGCGCGGCCCATCGCGACACGCTGCCGCTCGCCGCCGGAGAGCTGGCTGGGGTAGCGGTCCAGGACGTTCTCGATGCCGAGCATCCGGGCGGTGGCCTCGATGCGTTCGGAGCTGTCCTGCCGGGGCTTCTCCAGGCGCAGGGGGAAACCGATGTTGTCGCGGTTGGTCATGCTCGGGTAGAGCGCGAAGTTCTGGAAGACCATCGCCATGCCGCGCTCGCGGGGCGGCATCAGGTTGGAGCGCACGCTGTCGAGCAGCAACTCCCCCTCGGTGACGTCCTCCAGACCGGCGATCATGCGCAGCACGGTGGACTTGCCGCAGCCCGAGGGACCGAGCAGCACGACGAATTCACCGGGGTCGATGTCCAGGGACAGCCGGTCGACGGCGCGTGTGGTCCGTCCGTACACCTTGCTGACACTGTGCAGAGAGATGGCGCGAGTCATGAGGATTCCGCCCGGAAGGTGAGGTTGAGCACCTGCGGAGCCTGAAGTTAGCCGACTGAGCGGGGTCAGGGAATGACTTGCGGCGTCAGAGGTGGCACCTGGGGCGATACACGGCGGAGGCGTACGGCAGATGCGGGGGGCGGGGTCCGGACAGGAGTCGTAGGACCTGTCGTTCGGGGGCCGATTCGGGCTCAGCGGTGGTCGCGGCGCTCCTGGGCGGATACGGGCGGTTCCTCAGCGACCCTCGCCACAGCGGGAGCCGGGGTCACGGAAGCCGGTGGGGCCGGTGCCGGATCGCGCGGAGTGCTCCGGGCACCGAGGCCCGCCGCGCCCAGCAGCAGCACCCCGAGCATCATGAACGGCGCGCCCGTGCCCGCGACTCCGGCGACGAGCCCGGCGGACGCGGGAGCGGCGACCTGTCCGAGGCGGTTGCCGGTGAGCCTGAGCGCGAGGGCGGTGGAGCGGGCTTCCTCGGGCGCCGCCCGGACGACGGTCGTCATCGACAGCGGCTGGCCGACGCCGAGGCAGAAACCGAGCGCGACGAGCATCAGGGCCAGCCCCCACACCGGCACGGGCAGCGCGATCCCCGCGCACAGCAGCCCGCCGAGCAGACAGGAGACGGTGAGCAGGACCGTACGCCCCACCCGCTGGATCATCGGCGTCATCACCAGGCGGCAGGCGATGGCGGCGGCGGCCCGCAGGCTCAGCAGCACACCGATCGTCGTCGGGGAGATGCCGCGGTCCTCGCCGATGACCGGCAGGTAGGCGATGAGGATGTCCGTCGTCGAGAGCACGGCGAGGCTGACGACGATGCCGCTGGGGACGCCACGGGTGCGCAGGATGCGCCACACGGACACCTTGCCGGGCCTGGCCGGCCCGACTCTCGCGCTCCGCGCGGCCTTCCCGCTCCGCTTGGCCTTCCCGCTCGGCCCGCCCTTCCCGTCCGGCCCGGCCTTCCCGTCCGGCCCGGCCTTCCCGTCCGGCCCGGCGACCGGCGCGGTCGGCGCCTCGATCCGCCGCAGGCAGGTGAGGGAGACGGCCGCGACCCCGGCCGAGACGACCAGGGCCAGCGCGCTTGTACGCCCCATGGCCCCGTCGTGGCCGGAGACCAGCAGTCCGGCGGCGACCGGTCCGACGAGCTGGCCGAGCGACGCGCCGATGGTGAAGTGCCCGAAGTTACGGTCCTGTTCGGCCGGTGGGCTGCGGCGGGCGACGATGGACTGCGCGCCGATGACGAAGCAGAGATGGCCGAGGCCCATCACTCCGCTCCAGGCGGCGAGCGCGGCCAGGGACCCGGCCGTACCGCTGAGGCCGCAGCCCACGCCGATGAGCACGGCGCCGACGGCGAGGAGCGGAACGCAGCGCCCCCGGTCGGTCCTGCGCCCCAGCGGTACGGCGGCGAACAGCGGCAGCAGCGCGTACACACCGGCGATGACGCCGACCGCCCGCTCGTCGGCGCCGAGCGCGAGGGCCCGGTAGGAGACGGCGGGCCGTGCCATCGACACGGCGGCCTGGGAGAAGGCGAAGGCGATGACGAGGCGGAGCAGCCAGCGTCGGTCCCCCGCCGGCATCAGATGGTGCCGAAGAGGATCGCGGCGGCGAGGACGACGAGCGAGGTGAGCACGGCCCACTTGACGGTGAACCTGGTGTGGTCGCCGAATTCGACCTTGGCCATGCCGACGAGGACGTACACGGCGGGGACGAGCGGGCTCGACATGTGCAGCGGCTGGCCGACGATCGAGGCGCGGGCCACCTCCAGCGGGGAGACGCCGTGCGCGGCGCCGGCCTCGGCGAGGACGGGCAGGACACCGAAGTAGAAGCCGTCGTTCGACATGAAGTACGTGAGGGGCAGGCTCAGCACGCC
The DNA here is from genome assembly GCF_040560175.1 of Streptomyces panacea. Lineage (NCBI taxonomy): Bacteria > Bacillati > Actinomycetota > Actinomycetes > Kitasatosporales > Streptomycetaceae > Streptomyces > Streptomyces panacea. The sequence continues at coordinate 22,009 of NZ_JARJHW010000051.1, read as the reverse complement.
GGCGACGATTCCCATGTGGGGGCCCATGCCCTCGGGAACGGCGCCCACCAGCCAGTCAGCCATGTGCTCGACCATACCGGTGCCGGTCAGGACGCCGGTGAAGACGGCTGCCGCGAAGACCATGCCGGCGACGTTCAGCACGTTGTCGGCGTGGGCGGCGATCCGGGCCCGCTGGTCGGTCATGGAGGGGAAGTTGACGGTGAGGGCGAGTGCGGCGCCGAGCAGGAAGAGGACCGGGATGGGCATGATCTGCAGGATCATCGCGGTGAGCAGGACGAGGGTGAGTCCGGCGTTGAACCAGTAGAGACGGGGGCGCAGGGTCGAGCGGTTGGGGTCCAGGCCCTGGAAGTCGTCGTCGTCCGCGGCCTCTTGGGCGTCGGGGCCCTTGTCACCCGAGGTACCGGCTCCGTCGGCGCCGCCGCCGGTGCGGGTCCGCCCGGCTTCCTTGCCGCCGCTGCCGCCTCCGGCCTCGACCAGCACCGTCTCGGTCGCCGGCTCCAGCACCTCGTCCAGCGTGAGCATGCCCAGACGCTTGCGCTCGCGCAGCCCCAGGACGTAGGCCAGTACGAAGACGGCGAGCAGTCCGACGGCGAGCGCGGGGATCATCGGGACGAAGATGTCGGTGGCGTCCACCTTCAGCGCGGTGGCCGCCCGCGCGGTGGGCCCGCCCCAGGGAAGGGTGTTCATGACGCCGTTGGCCGTGGCGGCGACACCGGTCAGTATGACCAGGCTCATCTTCAGCCGCTTGTAGAGCGGATACATCGCCGAGACGGTGATCATGAAGGTGGTCGAGCCGTCGCCGTCCAGCGAGACGATCGCCGCCAGCAGGGCCGTACCGACCACGATGCGCATCGGGTCGGCCTGGCAGAAGCGCAGGATGCCCCGCACGATCGGGTCGAAGAGACCGACGTCGATCATCACGCCGAAGTAGACGATGGCGAACATCAGCATCGCAGCGGTCGGCGCCAGTTCGCCGACTCCCTCGATGACGTAGTCCCCCAGGTTCGCGCCCTGGCCGACCAGGACGCAGAACAGCGCGGGGATCAGCACGAGCGCCGCGATCGGGGACATCTTCTTCGTCATGATCAGCACCAGGAATGTGGCGATCATGACGAATCCGAGGATTGTCAGCATGTGGGGTACCTCACGTTCACCGTTGAACTCCCACCCGGATCGGCGGTGCGGATGACGTTAGGTGCCGTTCGCTCGCGTTAACAAGATGTTGACACGCGAGCAATACGCGCAAAACCCCAGGTCACGAAGGGGGCTGATCAGGCGGGGGCCAGCTCGACCGGAAAACCGTTGAGGACGGACGTCCCCGACAGCGGGTCGCGCCGGCTTCCGTCGAGCAGTTGGTTGACGTTGACGCCCGGCCGCGCGTGGGCCACCGCCATCCGCGTGCCGGGACGGTCGTGCCCCCAGCCGTGCGGCACGCTCACGACCCCCGCCCGGACGGTGTCGGTGATCTCCACGGGGATCGTGATCTCGCCCGCCTCCGTGGTGATACGCGCCGCGCCGCCGTCCGCGAGGCCGAGCCGCGCGGCGTCGGTGGGATGGACCTGGACCGTGCAGCGGTTCGAACCGCCGTTGAGCGTCGGCACGTTGTGCATCCAGCTGTTGTTGGAGCGCAGATGGCGGCGCCCGACGAGCACCAGGGACGCGGGGACGTCGGTGAGCGCCGCGCGCAGCCGGGGCAGGTCGGCGGCGATCGGCGCGGGGAGCAGTTCGACGCGCCCGCTGCGGGTCTTGAGCAGTCCGGGGATCCGGGGCGTCAGCGGTCCGAGGTCGATACCGTGCGGCCGGTCGGCGAGCCTGGCGAGGGTGAGGCCCGCCGGGTCGGCGCCGAAGCCGTCGCCGTACGGGCCCAGGCGCAGCATCAGGTCGAGCCGCCGCTCGGGGCCGCCGGCCCCGGTGAGCGCGGCGGCCAGCTCTTTCACGTCGCGTCCGTGCACGGGCGACAGCGGGTCGGCGACCGCCTGGCCGAGCGTGCGGTCGATCACCTGGTCGTCCACGGCCGACGGATCCGCCCCGTGCGTCCCGCCCACCGCCAGCACCAGCACCAGCCGCGCCAGGATCTCGCACTCGTCCATCAGCCCCGCCGCCAGGGGGACGGCGGGCGGGCTGTAACGGACCTGGTTGCGTACGGCGAAGCCGTTGAAGGCGAAGTCGAAGTGGGCGCTTTGGGAGGGCGGCGGCGGGGGCAGTACGACGTCCGCGTGCCGCGACGTCTCGTTGAGGTACGGGTCGACGCTGACCATGAAGTCCAGGGCGTCCAGCGCCCGGTCGAGCCGGCTGCCGTCGGGCGCGGAGAGCACCGGGTTGGCCGCGAGGGCGATCACCGCGCGGATCCGCCCGTCGCCGGGCGTCTCGATCTCCTCGGCGAGGACAGCGATGGGCAGTTCGCCCTTGGCCTCCGGGTGGCCGCCGACCCTGCTGGCCCAGCGGCCGAGGGTGAATCCCTTGCCGGGGGCCGCGGGACGGGGCGCGCGGTCGGTGGCGGAGAGCGGGAAGAGGGCGCCGCCCGGCCGGTCGAGATTCCCGGTGAGGGCGTTCAGGACGTCGATGAGCCAGCTGGCGAGCGTGCCGTACTCGACGGTGCAGCTTCCGATGCGTCCGTAGACGGCGGCGGTGGGCGCCGCGGCGAGTTCGCGCGCGAGGGTACGGATCTCCTCGGCGTCCAGGTCGCAGGCCGCCGCGACGGCGTCGGGCGTGAACTCCTTTACCGCCGATGAAAGTTCGTCGACTCCTTCGAGGTGGCCGGTGAGGGCGCCGGGGTCGGTGAGGCGCTCCTCGAACAGGACATGGACGAGGGCGGCGAGCAGCAGGGCGTCGGTGCCCGGCCGGATGGCGAGGTGCCGGTCGGCGAGGCGCGCGGTGCGGGTACGGCGCGGGTCGACGACCGTGAGGGTGCCGCCGCGCCGGCGCAGGGCTTTGAGCTTGCCGGGGAAGTCGGGCGCGGTGCAGAGACTGCCGTTGGAGTCCAGCGGGTTGGCGCCCAGGAGCAGCAGATGGTCGGTGCGGTCCAGGTCGGGCACGGGGATCGCGAGGGCGTCGCCGAAGAGCAGACCTGACGAGACGTGTTTGGGCATCTGGTCGAGGGTGGAGGCGGTGAAGAGGTTGCGGGTGCGGAGGATGCCCAGCAGGACGGGCGGGTAGAGGGCGCCGGCCATGGTGTGGACGTTGGGGTTGCCGAGGACGACGCCGACGGACCGCGGTCCGTGCTCCTCGATCAGCGGGCGCAGCCGGGCGGCGATCAGATCGAACGCCTCGTCCCAACTCCCCTCCCTCAGCTCGCCGTTCACCCGGATCAGGGGAGTGCGCAGCCGGTCGGGGTCGGCGTCCAGCTCTCCGAAGGAGGCTCCCTTGGGGCAGATGAAGCCCTTGCTGAACACATCGTCGCGGTCGCCGCGCGCGCCGGTGACCGTGGTTCCCTCGATGGTGAGGGTCAGTCCGCAGGTGGCCTCGCAGAGGGGGCAGACGCGCAGGGCGGTGCGGGCGGGGCCGGTGGGCGGCATGGGTCCTCCAGGGACTGCGGCGGCGATGACGCACGGGCTCACGCCGAGCATACCGACCGGTACGGATGAGGGAAGGGGCCGGCCGATTCCGTACGCCGGGCGGCCGTACGTCCGGAGGCCGTACGCCGGAGGTCTCACGTCCGGGGGCCGCATGCCGGAGTTCCCGCGTCCGGAGGCCGTACGCCATACGCCGTACGCCGGGAAGTCTCACGTCCGGAGGCCGTACGCCCGTGACCGGCCGTCAGTCCAGGGTCCGCGCCAGATACGCGCGGACCAGTTCCCGCGTCTCGGCGATGATGTCCGGATCGCCCGACGCATTCGTACGGAAGGCGAGCTGGAACAGCGCGTCCGCCGCCTCGACCGCGACCAGGACCATCCGGCACAGCACCTGGTCCGGGGCGCGGCGCAGATGCGCGGCGAGCAGCGCGGTGAGGCGGTCCGCGACACGGTGGTTGGCATCGGGCACCGGCGCACCGTCGGCGGTCGGGGCCAGGACCGGACCGGGCGGGCCCACCGGGATCCTGGCGCCGAAGTCGACCGGACCGAAGCCGGGCACGGTGCGCTTCATGGCGAGGTACTCGTCCAGCACCGCGTCGATCGCCGCCCGCCAGTCGGCGGCCGGGATCGCGGCGAGCCGGCGCTCGACGCGTCCGGCGTAGCTGTCCAGATTGCGCCGGGCGAGCGCGTCGGCCATGGCGCGCTTGTTGCCGAAGAAGCGGTAGACCGAGCCGATGGGCACGCCCGCCCTGGTGGCGACGGCGCGGGTGGACAGCTCCTCGTAGCCGGTCTCGTCGAGGAGTTCGGCGCACGCGTCGAGGATCCGGGCGAGGCGTGCCGCGCTGCGCCGCTGCACGGGGACCCTGCGGAGGCCGTCGTGGGTGCCGGCGCTGACTCCGTACACGGGCTGACCCACCCTTCGGCGAGATGTGCGGTGGTTGCGGCCCTTCGAGTCTCCCTCGCGGCGGGCCGCTCTTCGAGACCGCGCGACCGTACTTCTGTTCGTACAGGCGTCTCTTTCGGACAACGTGATCCCGCGTGCCTGTCCCCGTTGACGCGCCACCGCTGGAATCCTACGGTGGAGCATAGGATTCACCGATCGGCAGCACAGCGACAGGACCTGCGGCATGTCCGGCGACAGGTCCGGCGACACGGGGAGCGACGATGAGCGGTATCGAGCGGGCCAGGAAGACCGCCGAGGGCCTGGCGTACGCCACCGGCTTCGGCAACGAGCACAGCTCGGAGGCCGTGCCCGGCGCCCTGCCCGTGGGGCGCAACTCGCCGCAGAGAGCCCCGCTCGGCCTGTACGCGGAGCAGTTGAGCGGCAGCGCCTTCACCGAGCCCCGCGCGCACAACCGCCGTTCCTGGCTCTACCGGATCCGCCCGTCGGCGGCGCACCCGCCGTTCACCCGGACCGGCAACGGCACCCTGCGCGGCGCGCCGTTCACCGAGGCCGTGCCCGACCCCAACCGGTTGCGCTGGAACCCGCTGCCGGCCCCCGCGCCCGGCACGGACTTCCTGGCCGGCCTCTGGACGCTCGGGGGCAACGGCGACGCCGCGCAGCGCACCGGCATGGCCGTGCACCTCTACCACGCCAACTCCCCCATGACCGACCGGGTGTTCAGCGACTCCGACGGTGAGCTGCTGATCGTCCCCGAGCGGGGCGGGCTGCTGCTCGTCACGGAGTTCGGCCTGCTCGCCGCGCGTCCCGGCGAGATCGCGCTGATCCCGCGCGGCGTGCGCTTCCGGGTCGAGCCGCTGGACGAGACGGCGCGCGGATACGTCTGCGAGAACTACGGCCGCCCCTTCGTCCTCCCCGACCTCGGCCCGATCGGCGCCAACGGGCTGGCGAACGCGCGGGACTTCCTCGCTCCCGTCGCCGCGTACGAGGACGTCGAGCGCCCGACCGAGGTGGTCAACAAGTTCTGCGGGAATCTGTGGACCGCGACGTACGACCACTCCCCGCTCGATGTCGTCGCCTGGCACGGCAATCATCTGCCGTACGTCTACGACCTGCGCCGGTTCAATGTGATCGGCACCATCAGCTACGACCACCCCGATCCGTCGATCTTCACGGTGCTGACCTCGCCGTCCGACACCCCGGGCCTGGCGGGGGTCGACTTCGTCGTCTTCGCGCCGCGCTGGCTGGTCGGCGAGAACACCTTCCGGCCGCCGTACTTCCACCGCAACGTGATGAGCGAGTACATGGGTCTGATCGAGGGCGCGTACGACGCGAAGGCGGAAGGCTTCGTGCCCGGCGGCGGTTCGCTGCACAACATGATGTCGGCGCACGGCCCCGACCGGCAGACATTCGACCGGGCCAGTGCCGCCGAGCTGAGGCCGCAGCGGATCGACGACGGTCTGGCGTTCATGTTCGAGACGCGCTGGCCGGTGACCGCCACCACCCAGGCGGCGACGGCCGGGCACCTCCAGACGGGCTACGACGGCGTGTGGCAGGGTCTGGAGCGCCACTTCAGGCCCAGTTCCGGAGCGGCCCCCACCGACAGACCCTGACCCGGAGCCCGCCGTGACCGCATTCGCACCCGATTCGCTGGTCCTCAACCGCAAGCTGCCGCTCTGGTACCAGGTCTCGCAGTCGCTGCGTGCCTCCATACTCGGCCGGCGCCCGCACGATCCGCTTCGCCTTCCTACGGAGGAGCAGTTGGCGGGGCACTACGGCGTCAGCGTTCTGACGATGCGTCAGGCTCTGAAGGAGCTGGAGCAGGAGGGCCTGATCAGCAGGCACCGGCGGCGCGGCACATTCATCGAACCGGGCGCGCGGCGCGGGGCGCCCCGCCGGCTGCTCGGCTCCGTCGACGCCGTGGTGGCCCAGCAGTCGGGCGAGCGGACGACGGTGATCGGCCACGGCCGGGCGCCGGTGCCCGGCGAACTGGCCGAGTACTTCCCGGCCGTCGACGAGGTGGCCCTCTACCGACGGCTGCGCCGCGACGGCGAGAGCGGTGAGCCGACCAACTGGGCCGAGAACGCCCTGCGCACGGAGGTCGCGGACCGTCTCGATCCGGGCGATCTGGAGCGCTGGCCGATGACCAAGGTGCTGCGCGACGTGCTGGGGGTGAAGATCGGCCGGATCACTGACACGGTGGAGGCCACGCTCGCCGACCCGGCCACGGCCGACCTGCTCCAAGTGCCGCTGCTCAGCCCGATCCTGCACTACACGGGTGTCACCTACGACGCGGACGGCCAGGTCGTGGACGTGGCCAGGATCCGCTATCGGGGCGACCGCTTCTCCTTCTCGGTCACGATGGAGACGGACTGACGCGACACGGGCTGAGGGACCGGCCGACGGGCCCGGTCGGTACGCTTTCGCCGACGGCACGCGACGGACCGGGAGGGGTGTGCCCGTATGACGGCCCCGATGTCGGCCCCGCTGCTGAGCGACCTCATGCCCTGGTCGGTGGCGCCGCTGCGGCTCGGACGCGGCTGGATCCTGGCCCCCGACGCCGCCTCGCTCACCGCGCGCTGGGACACGCTGATACGGGCCACGGGAGCCGAGCGCGAGTCGCTGTTCCGGCCGACCCGCTCCCGTACGCCGCTGAGCGCGGTCGCCGCGCTGCCGGGGCAGCTCACCGGCACGGGAAGGTTCGCGCGGGAGTCCGGACGGTGCCCGACGCCGCTGCGGGTGGGGCACGGCCCGTTCGACGAGCGGTATCTGATCCCCGACCACCGGCTGATCGACGCGGCCAGGCCGGAGCTGTGGCGGGTCGCCGACGAGCGTCAGCTCTTCGCCGTGGAGCAGGGGTTCGTCCCCGGCGCCGAGGGTCCGGCGCTGCTGGTGAGCGCCCTGCTGCCGGACGGCCGCTCCCCCGCCGGACGGCCCGGCCGGATCCGGCCCCTCTTCCGGCGGCCGGGCGGCGCGGAACCGAATGTGACGCCCGGCCTCATGGAATCGCTCACCGCGCGCCTCGGACGCGAGGTCACCCCGCGCCAGTTGCTCGACTGGGCGGTCGCGGCGGCCCGGCCCTCGCCGCGCGGCTGCGTGGTGCCGCTGACCGCCGACCCGGACCTGTGGGCCACCGGGTTGGCCCTCGGCGCCCTGCTGACCGGCGTCCAACTGCGCGGCGCGCGGGGCGGGGAGCGCCATCGGCTGCCGGGTGGCCGGCGCCCGTACGTACGCGCCGCGGTCCCCGCCCGGCCCACGACGATCGTTTACGACTCCGCGGACGAGACGCTCCACATAGGTGACGGCCGGATCTCACCCGTGCCGGCCGGGGCGTGGGACTTCCAGGTCGGCGGCGTCCGGATGATCGAGCTCTGGTTCGAGCGGCGCGCCGCGCTCCCGGAGCCGGGCACCCTGGAGGCGATCGGCCCGCGCGCCTGGCCGCAGGAGTGGACCTCGGAGCTGCTGGAGCTGATCACCGTGCTCGCGCTGCTCGCCGGAGTGCGGCCCCGGCAGCGGGAGTTGCGCGAGGCGCTGGACGACGGGCCGGTGATCGGCGCCGACGAGCTGCGGGCCGCCGGTGTGCTGCCGGTACCGCACGGGGCCCGCCGGCCCGCCTCCGTGCTCGACCACCACGAGGAGGGCCCGGACGGCCAGTTCGCCCTGATCTGAGCCGTGGCGGACCGGTTCCGCACGATGCCGATGAGCCGGGTCGCCGTACCGCTGGGCCGGACAGTGGCGGACCTGCTCACCACGGCGGTCGGCATGGTGCCGCTGGTGCCGGCGGGTCCGGCGGTGGTGCCGGCGGATCGAGGGAGCTGCGCCGGGCGCGCTCGGCGCCTTCGTCCGGCCGCTGCTCTCGAACGCGTACAGCCCCACGGAGGGACTGCCGGGCCCGCTCCGGGCGGTCACCGAGTGGAATCCGATCGGGCGCGGTCGCCGCCGCCGTACGCGAGCTGTGCGGCCACGGGCCGCCGATCGCCACTGTCCGTTGCCGTTTGCCGCCGGTTCACCTTGCCGGGTGGTGAGACGGGGCACCGCTGGGGGACAGTCCCGGCACTCGGCGAGCACACCGACGCACCGCCGCGAGCCCTGGGAGTGACGGGCGAGCGGAGAGCGGCGCTGCGTCGGGACGGTGTGATCGTCCGAGCGCTGTCCGGGGGCCGGCGAACCGCCGACCGGCTCAGGTCAGCGGCGGCTGCCGAAGAGGGACCGTCGCAACCGCCGCAGCGGTGCGAACAGGGAGACACGCGCGCTCTTGCTCTTGCGGGTCCGTACCTCGTCCCGCGAGGTCAACTCCCGCATCAGCATCGTGGCCTCGGCCGTCTCGCGCTGCGGGACGGCGGGGCCGCCCAGCACCGACAGATGACGGTCCAGCCGTGAACTGGTCGCGCTGCTCCCACATGTGATGGCAGGGACTCGCGCCCTGCTGTGCATCGTTATCTGTTCCATGTCACTCCCCACCCGTACGAGGGCACCCGGCTCGGGCAGGTTAACCCTATCGCCCCCATGGGACACACGTGTATCCCGCCTCTGGGGTTGACAGCACCCGTCGGGGGATGGCAGTCGGCCCGGTGAATCCATGGCATTCCAGGGCGAGTTGGACAATCGAGCACCGACAAGTTCACTGGGGTCGAACGTCGATTCCCGCCCGCCCGCCCCGGAGGACGGACGGACGGGCGCCTGTCAGGCGGTCAGTTCGTACGATCCGCGATTGGGTCAGACGGCCGAAGAGAAGGCCGGCAGATAACCACCCGACTGGCCCTGGGCCGTGGGGTGGTAGGACTCACCGATCGGGAAGGTGACGCTGTGCAGCCAGGTCGACGGCGAGCAGATCTCGTGACCGGTGAAGGGGCCGGTGACGTCCGCGAAGCGGTAGCCGTGGTCGGCGGCGCGCTTGGCGAGCAGGGTGTTGAGGTGGTCGGCGGCACCGTTGATGGCCCTGCGCTCGACCTCGGTCAGGCCCACCACGCACGTGCCGTTGAGCTGGTAGAAGCGGGGGTAGCCGATGATGACGACCTCGGCCGCCGGTGCCTTGGCGCTGATCGCGTTGTAGACGGTGTCCAGTTGACCGGGCAGCGTGTTGTCGACGTAGGCGCGCGCGGTGTTCACGCGCGCCACACAGCTGGCCTCGGACTGGAGGACACAGGTGGTCATGACGTCGGCGAAGCCGGCGTCGTTGCCGCCGACGGTGAGGCTGACGAGGTCGGTCCCGGAGTTCACCGGGCCGAGCTGACTTCCGGTCACATCACCCGTACGAGCGCCCGAGCAGGCGGCGAAGGCGAACGACGAGGGTGAGTTGGCGGCGGCCCAGAGGGACGGGTAGGCCTTGCTGCTGCGCTTGCAGTTGCCGCTGGCGCTGTCGTACGGCCCGGCTCCCAGACCGGAGGAGTAGGAGTCGCCGAGAGCGACGTAGTCGAGTGCCGCGGCCTCGGCCGCCTGGGCCTGGCCCGCGCCGGTGAACGCGAGGACGGCGCCGAGCAGGAGCGTGGACGAGAACGCGGCGAATCTGGACAGCTTCATGGAACCTCCATTGAGCAGGATCTCTGCCTCAACGTTCGTACCAGGCACAGCACTTCACTGGAAGTGCGCATGCCAAGTAGATCCGGTGACAACTTGCTGATGGACGCGCGTATACCGCTCGAACTGGTCCGAACGGGGACGCGTCGTGTAACGGATCGAGTAAATCCGAACACGGAGGTTCCGGAAACCACCGTCGAAGTAAGGCCAAATAGCAAATAGGCACGGTCATGTCTCAGCCCTTGCCATACAGTCGTAAGTATCAATACCTTCGGACATCCACCCGCATCGGTCCGTCATGGAGAGCGACTTCAGGGGAGGGCTCGGACGTCGCGACGGCTCCCGGCGCGGGGCGCGGTAGGGGGGTGCCGCGCGGCGCTCGCAACTCGTCAACTCACCTGACAGGCAAGGAGATCCACCTGTCACGTACAGGGTGAGAACCCCCCTTTCGAACCGGCACATCATCCGGACCGCCCGGGGGCGGGCGGTCCACCGGTGGAGAGGGAAAGATCTCGTGAGCTCATTCCTGCGCCCGGCGACCCCGGGCGAAGATCCGTTAGGCGTGTCGTTTTCCGCCGACGTTCTCGACGGCCAACTGCTCGACGGCCAACTGCTCGACGACAAAGGGCTGGACGGCCAGAAGCTCGGCGACCGACTGCTCGAAGACCACCTACTCGATGACCGAACACTCGACGACCAGAGGCTCGACGACCGGCACACCGCCGGCCGCTATCGGCCGGTCTCCTCTCATCTCGCGATCGCGCCGCCGGTGAGCGTCGTGATCCCGGCGATGAACGAGGCGGAGAATCTGCCGTACGTCTTCAAGACACTGCCCGACTGGATCCATGAAGTCGTCCTGGTGGACGGGAACTCCACCGACGGCACGGTCCGTGTCGCGCGGGAGCTGTGGCCGGACGTCAAGGTCGTGGAACAGCGCGGCAAGGGCAAGGGCGACGCCCTGATCAGCGGCTTCGCCGCCTGCACCGGCGACATCATCGTGATGATCGACGCGGACGGCTCGGCCGACGGCCACGAGATCGTCAGTTACGTGTCGGCCCTCGTCTCGGGCGCCGACTTCGCCAAGGGGTCGCGGTTCGCCAACGGCGGCGGTACGGACGACATGACGCCGATCCGCAAGCTCGGCAACCATGTGCTCTGCTCGGTCGTGAACGCCAAGTTCGGCGCCCGCTACACCGACCTCTGCTACGGCTACAACGCCTTCTGGCGGCACTGCCTGGACCGGATCACGCTCGACTGCACCGGGTTCGAGGTCGAGACCCTGATGAACATCAGGGTCGTCAAGGCCGGTCTGAAGGTGCAGGAGATCCCGAGCCACGAGTACGACCGGATCCATGGCGTGAGCAATCTCCGGGCCGTACGCGACGGACTGCGGGTCCTGAGGGTCATCCTCAAGGAGAAGGGCGTCCCGAGGGCGGCGCGGCGCCGGCCGCGCGGCGTCCGGCCGGCGCTCCCCCGGCCGCTCCCGCTCCCGCTCACCGTCCGGACGGGCCTCGCGGGGACCGTCGCGAGCCAGGGAGAGGTGTCTTGATCGACCGTCACCTCCACCGCTCGTTCTCCGTGGTCGTCTGCGCCTACACGGAGGAGCGCTGGGAGGACATCCTCGCCGCCGTCGACTCCGTACGCGGTCAGTCGATGCCGGCCACGGAGACGCTGCTCGTGGTCGACCACAACGAGGCGCTGCTGGACCGGCTCCGCGCGCGGTACGCCTCCCTGTCACCGGCGGACGGCGGGGAGGTGCGGGTGCTCGCCAACGCGGGCCCCCGCGGGCTCTCGGCCGGCCGCAACACCGGAATCGCCGCCGCACGCGGGGAGTTCGTGGCCTTCCTGGACGACGACGCCGTCGCCGAGCGCGACTGGCTGCGGTACCTCGCGGCGGGTTACGGCGATCCCCGGGTGATGGCCGTCGGCGGCAGGACGCTGCCCGCGTGGTCGTCCGGGGGCCGGCCGGCCTGGTTCCCGGAGGAGTTCGACTGGGTCGTCGGCTGTACGTACCGGGGGCTGCCGCCCGGCAAGGTGCGGGTCCGCAACGTCCTGGGCGGCAACGCCTCCTTCCGCCGTACCGCGTTCGACTCCGCCGGGGGCTTCGCGACCGGCATCGGCCGGGACGGCGACAAGCGTCCGCTGGGCTGCGAGGAGACGGAGCTGTGCATCAGACTCAGCAACGCGCTGCCGCACGCGGTGCTGCTGATCGACGACCGCGCGGTGATCCACCACAAGGTGCCCCCGGCGCGTACGCGGTTCGGGTATTTCCGCACCCGCGCCTACGCCGAAGGGCTCTCGAAGGCCCTGGTGGCGCGAAGTGTCGGCACGGGCAAGGGACTTGAGTCCGAGCGGCGCTACGCCACGCGGGTGCTGCCCGCGGGGGTGGCGCGCGGGCTGCGCGACGCGGTGCGCGGGCGCGGCGGCGCCGGGCGGGCCGGTGCGATCGTGGCCGGGGTGCTGACGACGACGGCCGGTTATCTGGTGGGCAGCGCCCGCGCGCGCCGGGGCGCGCCGACGTTCTCGTCCGGCCCGATCACGCCCGCCACGTCGGTGTCGGCATGAGTACGGGCGCGCGGGAGCCCGTACCGATCCTGATGTACCACGCGCTCGCGCACCGGCCGGCCCCGTCGGTGCGCGCCCTGTCCGTGTCGCCCGACGCGTTCGCCCAGCAGCTGGCGCTGCTGGGCGAGCGGGGGTTCACGCCGCTGACGACGGCGGCGCTGGCCGCCGTCTGGCGGGGCGCGGGGCGGCTGCCGGCGCGGCCGGTGCTGATCACGTTCGACGACGGTTACGAGGGCGTGCACCGGTACGCCCTGCCGGCGTTGGCCCGACACGGCTTCGCGGCCACCCTGTTCGTCTCCACGGGGTGGCTGCGCGGCCCGTACGACGAGGGCGGCGCCCTCGACACGATGCTCGACTGGGACCAGGTGCGCCAACTGGCCGCCGCGGGCGTGGAGATCGGCGGCCACAGCCATACGCACCCGCAGCTGGACCAGGTGGACGACGGCCGGCTGCGCTACGAGGCGGCACGCTGCCGGGAGATCGTCACCGCCGAACTGGGCGCGGCTCCGGTCTCGTTCGCGTACCCGTACGGCTACTCCACCCGCCGCGTACGCCGCGCGGTCCGGGCGGCCGGTTTCACGCAGTCACTGGCCGTGGGCAACACCCCGGCCCGCCGGGCCCAGGGCCCGTACGCACTGAGACGGCTCACGGTGCGGCGCTCCACGGACATCGACGAGTTCGAGCGCCTGCTCGACGGCCGTTCCCTCGGCCGTGTCTTCGCCGCCGACCGTGCGCTGACGAAGGCGTACGCGCTGGTGCGGGGCGCACGCCGGGCCGCGCGGAGGATCGGCGAGGGGTGAGGAACGGCGGGCGCCGAGGCGCGCGAGTGGGGCGTCCCCGGGCAAAACACCGTGCGTCGGGGACGCCCGTGCCGGATCATGGGCCGCATGTCTGCCAACCCTCAGGACGCCCTGCCGATTCGGCTCAACGTCGACGACAGCGACTCGCCGTCGGATGTGGTCGACGCGCTTTTCCTCGGCCGTTTCGCGACGGGCGAGCAGCCGCACTCGCACAGTTCGTCCATCGACCGCGTCAAGTCCGGTGTCTCCCTGCTGCCGCCGGGCGCCACGGTGCTGCGCTCGGCCCGGGACGACGACCGCAGCGCCACGCTGGCCGAGGGCGACGGCTGGACGCTGCTGATCTCCCGCTGGAACCGGGGCGCGGACGTCACGGTGACCGCGACCACCTCCGATCTCGCCGAGAAGGTGCACGCCCAGGCGACCGACGGCGCGCAGGACGAGCCCGAGCCCGTCCCGGAGAACGTCACCATGGGGTTCTGGTACGTGTCACCGCGCCGCGGCCCGCACCGGACGACCCGGCAGATCGCGGCCGGCACCTGGGACGAGGTCAGGGCCAACTACACGGCGCCGGTGGCCGACGCGATGGACCGGCTGATGAAGGTGACACCGGACGACATCGCGGGGCGGCTGCTCCTGTTGCACGGCCCGCCCGGCACCGGGAAGACGTCGGCGCTGCGGACGCTGGCCCGGTCCTGGCGTGACTGGTGTCAGGTCGACTGCGTCCTGGACCCGGAGCGGCTGTTCAACGACGTCGGCTATCTGATGGACATCGCGATCGGCGAGGACGAGGGCTCGGCGAAGGGCCGCTGGCGGCTGCTGCTCCTGGAGGACTGCGACGAACTGATCCGCGGCGAGGCCAAGCACACGGCCGGCCAGGCGCTCTCCCGGCTGCTGAACCTGACCGACGGGCTGCTCGGCCAGGGCCGGAACGTCCTGGTGGGCGTGACGACCAACGAGGACCTGGAGCGGCTGCACCCGGCGGTCGTCCGGCCCGGCCGCTGTCTGGCCCGTATCGAGGTCGGCTCGCTGACCCGCCCGGAGGCGGAGAGCTGGCTGAGCCGGGAGGAGGGCGACTGGGAGGGCGCGGTGGGCCGTGAGGGCGCGACGCTGGCCGAGCTGTTCGCGCTGCGCCGGGGCAGCGGCCCGACGTCGGTCCCGGGCCAGTCGAAGGGCGCGGACGCGGGGCTGTACCTGTAGGCGACCCGCCCCGAACATCCCTTTTGGTGGATTCCTCCCAGTCAGAGCTAAAATGGGGGCATGACTTCGGTCGAGTTCCCCGATTCACTCCCCGACTCCCTCGCCGATGTGCTGGCAGGAGTGCAGCGCACGATCCGGCGGCGCCTGCGGGCCGGTCTGACGGTCCCACCGCTGCGGGGCGCGCAGGTCGATCTGCTGCGGCTGGTCGCGGCCCACCCGGGAATCCGGGTGTCGGGGGCGGCGAGGGAGCTGTATCTCGCCGGGAACTCGGTCTCCACCCTCGTCAATCAGCTCAGCCGCGCCGGATATCTGCGTCGCGGCACCGATCCCGCAGACGGCAGGGCCGTCCTGTTGATGCCGACCCCCGCGGCCATCTCGCGGCTGGCCGACTGGGAGGCACGGCGCTCCGCGCTGGTGCGCGAACAGGTGGCCCGGCTGACCGACGAGGAACGCTCGGCCCTGGCCGGGGCCCTTCCGGCGCTGCGCAGGCTCGCCCGGAATCTGCACGAGGAGGTGGAGGGCGCATGACGGACGGACCCGCCCCCTCGACCGACGGCACCGACGGCACCGACGGCACCGACGAGCCGACCACCGAGGCCGCCGCCGCACCCGCTGACGAGCCCGCCGCCGAGGCCGTCAGCTGCCGCGGGCTGGACTACTCCTTCGGTGACACCAAGGCAGTCGACAGCCTCGACCTGTCCGTCCGCACCGGCGAGATCTTCGGACTGCTGGGTCCCAACGGCGCCGGCAAGACGACCGCGATCCGCTGCGTCACGACGCTGCTGCCGGTCCCCGCGGACATGGTGAAGGTGTTCGGGCACGACGCCGCCAAGGAGAAGATGGCGGTACGGCGCCTGCTCGGGTACGTACCGCAGCAGTTGTCCGCCGACGCCACGCTGACGGGCCGCGAGAACGTGACCCTGTTCGCCCGCGTCTTCGACGTCCCGCGCCGCGAGCGTGCCGCCCGTGTCGCCCAGGCCCTGGACGTCGTCGATCTCACCGGCGCCGCCGACCGGATGGCCAAGACCTACTCCGGCGGCATGATCCGCCGCCTGGAACTCGCGCAGGCACTGGTCAGCGCGCCCCGGCTGCTGATGCTGGACGAGCCGACGATCGGTCTCGACCCGATCGCCCGGAGCAGCGTCTGGGACCACATCAACGCCGTGCGGCGGGCCACGGGCATGACCGTGCTGGTGACCACGCACTACATGGACGAGGCCGAGCAGTACTGCGACCGGGTCGGGCTGATGCACCGCGGCCGGATCCACGCGCTCGGCACCCCCGACGAACTGCGGACGGAGCTGCGCGACCGCCGCCGGACCGCCGCCGCCGAGTCCGGCGAGGCGATCGGGAACGGCACGCCGACCCTGGAGGACGTCTTCCGCGAGGTGGTCGGCACGGGCCTGGACGACGAAGGAGGTGACTACAGCGATGTCAGGAGCACCCGCAGGACGGCGTCCCGACTCGGTTGAGGCCGTCGTTCCGGACCGGTTCGATCTGCTGCTCGTACCACCGGCGCCGCGAACGGGCCGGCGGGTACTGCCCGCCCGAGTCCTCGCCATGTGCGTGGTCGAACTCCAGAAGCTGCGCCACGACCGCACCGAGCTGTACACCCGGGCCATCCAGCCCGCCCTCTGGCTGCTGATCTTCGGCGAGACCTTCACTCACATCAAGGCCATCCCCACCGGCGGCATCCCGTACATCGACTTCCTCGCGCCCGGGATCATCGCCCAGTCCGCGATGTTCATCGCGATCTTCTACGGCATCATGATCATCTGGGAGCGGGACGCGGGCATTCTGACCAAACTCCTGGTCACCCCGACCCCCAGATCCGCGCTGATCAGCGGCAAGGCCTTCGCCTCCGGGGTGAAGGCGCTGATCCAGGCCGTCGTCGTGATCGTCATCGCCGCCGCCCTGGGGGTGGGGCTGACCTGGAATCCGCTGAAACTGCTCGGAGTCGCGGTCGTGGTGATCCTCGGCTCGGCCTTCTTCTCGTGCCTGTCGATCACGATCGCGGGCATCGTCCTGACCCGGGACCGGCTGATGGGCATCGGCCAGGCCATCACCATGCCGCTCTTCTTCGCCTCGAACGCGCTCTATCCGGTGGCGATCATGCCCGGCTGGCTCCAAGTGGTCAGCAAGCTCAACCCACTCAGCTACCAGGTGGACGCGTTGCGCGGACTGCTGCTCGGCACCCCGTCCCATCTCCTGCTGGATTTCGGGGTGCTGGTCTTCGCGGCGCTCGTGGGCATCACCGCGGCGTCGTCGCTGCTGGGCCGGCTGGCGAGATGATCGCGCGCGCCGGGTCGGTGGCACCTCAGCGCGAGTACGCCGCCCGCACCGCGTCCTCGGCCAGCGACAGCGCCCGCGCGCGAGCCAGGCCGAGCCGCCTCGCCTGCTCCGCGTACTCCTGGGCCGCGGCCGCCGCCTTGCGGTCGGCCGCGTCACCCGCCGCCGCGACGAACGTGCCGTTCCTGCCGCGCGTCTCGATCACCCCGTCCGACTCCAGCGCGCGATAGGCCTTGGCCACGGTGTTCGCCGCCAGGCCGAGTTCCTCGGCGAAGCCCCGTACCGTCGGGAGCTTGTGCCCCACGGGCAGCGCGCCCGAGCGCGCCAGTTCGGAGATCTGGGTGCGCAGCTGCTCGTACGGGGCGGCGGCCGCGTCGTCGTCGATGGCGATTCTCAAGGTCACACCGCTGATTGTCCCCCATCTCCCGCGTTCGGCCCCCGTGCGCGCACCCCGCGTCCCGGGACGGGAAAATGAGAGGCGTTCGGGCCGCGGGCCCGCGTAGCGTGCCGCCTCATGACAGTGATCGTTCGTGACTTCCGCCCCGATGACGCCGCCGCCGTCGTCCGTATCCGGCGTGCCACCGAGCCGTACGCGGTGACGACCGAGGCGGCCCTGCACTTCGCCGTGCGGAGCGCCAACCCGGCGTCGAAGTACCGGATGCTGGTCGCCGAGTACGACGGGGAGGTCGTCGGCACCTCGCATGTCGGGCTCGTGCACGACAGCTCCGAACCGGGTGTCGCCCGGGTCAACCCCCATGTGCACCCCGACCACACGGGCAAGGGCGTCGGATCGGCGATCCTGCGGACCGCCGAGGAGCATCTGGCCGCCGAGGGCGCGACCACCCTCTTCACCTGGGTCAGCGATGTCCCGGCGGGCCGCGCCTTCGCCGAGCGCCGGGGCTACTCGCCGCTGCGTACCGCGCACTTCCAGCGGCTCGATCTGACGGGTGCGGCGCTGCCCGAGCCCCCGGAGCTGCCCGCCGGTTTCACGGCGGCGACCGCGGCGGACTTCGCCGACAACCCCCGGTCCGTGTTCGAGGCCGACGCCGAGGCCACGTCGGACGAACCGAGCGACATCGGCACGGACTTCGACGACTACGAGGACTGGCTGAATCACACCTGGCGCCATCCCTGCCTCGACCACGGCCTCAGCACCCTCGTGGTGGCACCCGACGGCCGGATCGCGGCCTTCGCCGCGGCGCACACGGACGGAGCCACCACCTATCTGTCGGCCATGACGGGCACGCTGCGCGAGCACCGCGGCCGGGGTCTGGCCAAGGCCGCCAAGGTCGACTCCCTGCGCCGCGCCCGCGCCGCCGGCTACCGGGACGCGTTCACCAACAACGACGCGCGCAACGAGCCGATGCTGGCGGTCAACACCTGGTTCGGCTACGAGATCTGCGCCTCGGAGGTACGCCATGTCCGCGAGCTCACCTGACGCCGGGCCGGGCACCGCCGGCGGGGTCCAGGTGGAGGTGCGTCTCGTCAAGGCGGGCCGTACGAAGATCCGTTACCCCGCCACCCTGGTCGCCGACGACGGCTCACACCTGGTGGTGCGCGCGCCCTGGGCGGCCCCCGGCGTACGGGACTTCGGCTTCGTGCGCTTCGAGCCCGGCGACGTCTTCACCGAGCACTACTGGCGCGACCGGTGGTACGCGGTGAAGGAGGTCCGTACGGGCGACGGCACGCTCAAGGGCTGGTACTGCGACGTGACCCGGCCGGCGGTCGTGCACGGCCGCGGGCCGGGCGAACTCCGGTACGAGCTGCTGGTCGAGGACCTGGACCTCGACCTCTGGGCGTCGGCCGACGGCGGGACGGTCCTGCGGCTCGACGAGGACGAGTTCGAGGAGAGCGGCCTCGCCGACCGGGACCCGGTGGCGGCCGACGCGGCGCGCCGCGCGCTGGACGAGCTCGAACTCCTCGTGCGCGGCGGCGCGTTCACGACCCTGCTGGGTCGGCCCGGCCCGTCGTAGCGCCCCGCTCGGTCCTGGCCAGCGGGACCGCGCGCGATACGCCGTGCGGGTCGTGGGCGATCGGGTCGGCGTCCTCGTGCCAGTGGACGACGAAGCGCTCCCCCGCCCGGTACGCCTCCAGGCCCGCGCGGCAGTACGCGACCATGTCGTCCGGCAGCGCGGAGAGCGGGTGCCAGGAGAGGCCCGAGCACTTCTCCGGCTCCCGGTTGTACGGCTCCCAGGACGCCTGCTCCACGTCGTGGCGCACCTCGAAGAACCAGCCTGTGCGCGGGCGTCCGCCGGGGCCGCGGTGGTGCATGACCAGAGCCGTACGCAGGTCCTCGGGGTCCAGTGCGGCGCCGATCTCCTCGGCCGCCTCGCGGATCATCGCGGCGCGGACGTCCTCGCCGTCCTCGACATGGCCCGCCGGCGCGTTCAGCAGGTCGTCCCCGTAACCCGTGCCGGACCGGCGGGCGAGCAGCACCTCGTCGCCCCTGCGCAGGATCAGATGGACGTCGACCACTTCGGTGTGGCGGCGGCTGCGGGCGGCGTGGGCGATCAACGCGTACCGCTCGTCGTCGACGGCGCGGCCCCAGAGCGCGGCGTCGGCCGAGAGGCGTTCGTGCCGGACGCGCTCGACGAGCGGGGCGACGGACATCGTGACGCGGGTGGCCGGGAGTCCGGCGCCGGCCCAGACGCCCTCGATCAGCAGCAGGCGCCCGCCGGGTCGCAGCAGCGACAGCCAGTGGGTCAGGGCCCGGTCCGGATCGGGCAGCAGCCAGAGCACATGACGGGCCATGATCACGTCGAACGTCCGCTCCCCCACGGGCGGTCTGGCCGCGTCGCCGACCAGCACCTCCGTGTCCGTGCCCGACAGCTTGGCCCTGGCGAGTCCGACCATGCGCGGCGAGAGGTCGACGGCGGTGACGCGATGGCCCTGCTCGGTGGCGAGCAGGGCGAGGCTGCCGGTGCCGCAGCCGAGGTCCAGCACCCTGGACGGCTCGGGTGGCAGCCAGCCGGCGAGCCTGGCGGCCCACGCCTTGCGCACGGACGGATCGAGCAGCCCGTGGTCGGGCTCCTCGTCGAAGGAGTCTGCGGCGTCGTCCCAGTCGATCGAGGTCATACGAGGATCGTCCCATCCACCACTGACAGTGGGCTGGGGCGGGCGCTCGGTCACGGGCGGGGAGGTGCCGGTTCGTCCCCGATCGCCGGAAGGGCCGCGGCCGTTCCCCGGGGGAGGAGGGGACGGACGCGGCCCGACAGGCGTACTACACCGAGACCTTGGGCTCCTCGTCCTGCTTCCGGCGGCCCAGCACCAGCTTGCGCACCAGCGGCCAGCAGACGATCAGCACGATCACGGCGTAGACGGTCACCGAGAAGGGCGTGTCGACCAGGCCGGAGACGCTTCCGTCGCTGATCTGGAGCGCCCTGCGCATCTGCTGTTCGGCGGCCGGGCCGAGGATGACACCGATGACGGCCGGCAGCACCGGCAGTCCGTAGCGCCGCATGCCGAACCCGATCAGGCCGATGATCAGCAGGATCACCAGGTCGAGCGCCTCTCCGCCGACCGCGTACGCGCCGACGGCCGCGAAGAAGAGGATGCCCGCGTAGAGGTAGGGGCGCGGGATGCGCAGCAGCTTCACCCACACGGGAGCGAGCGGCAGATTCAGTGCCAGCAGCAGCACCATGCCGACGAACAGCGAGGCGATCAGGCCCCACACCAGCTCCGACTCCCGCTCGAACAGCAGCGGTCCGGGCTGGATGCCGTACTGCTGGAACGCGGCCAGCATCACGGCGGCGACCGCGGTGGTCGGCAGTCCGAGGGTCAGCATCGACACGAGCGTTCCGGCGGCCGACGCGGACGCGGCCGACTCCGGTCCGGCGACGCCCTCGATGGCGCCCTTGCCGAACTCCTTCTTGTGCTTGGACAGTCGCTTCTCGGTGACGTAACTGAGGAACGTCGGGATCTCCGCGCCGCCGGCCGGGATCGCGCCGAAGGGGAAGCCGATGAGCGGGCCGCGCAGCCACGGCTTCCAGGTGCGCCGTACGTCGTCCTTGCCCAGCCACGGGCGGCCGACCGGGACCGGCTCGCCCGAGGAGCGCCGCAGGTGCGCGGCGACCCACAGGGCCTCGCCGATCGCGAAGAGACCGACGGCGACGATCACGACGTCGATGCCGTCCGCGAGCTGGAGCGTGCCGAAGGTGAGGCGCTGCTGGCCGGTCATCTGGTCCAGGCCGACGAGGCCGATGGTGAGGCCGATGAGCAGCGAGGCGAGTCCGCGGATGCGGGACGAGCCGAGGACCGAGGTGACGGCGATGAACGCCAGCACCATGATCGCGAAGTAGTCCGGCGCGCCGATGTCGACGGCGAGCGAGGCGACGGTCGGGGCGAGGAGGACCAGCAGGATCGTGCCGATCATGCCGCCGACGAAGTGACCGCCCGCCGCCGCGGCGAGCGCTTGCGCGCCGCGTCCGGCCTTGGCCATCGGGTTGCCCTCGATGGCGGCGACCACCGCCGCGCTCTCACCGGGGGTGTTGAGCAGGATCGAGGTGGTGGAGCCGCCGAACATCGCGCCGTAGTAGATGCCGGCGAACATGATGAACGCGCCGGTGGGCTCCAGGCCGTAGGTGACGGGCAGCAGCAGGGCGACGGCCATGGCCGGGCCGATGCCGGGCAGCACGCCGATCGCGGTGCCGAGCAGCACGCCGATCGCGGCCCAGAGCAGATTGATCGGCGTGAGCGCCGTACCGAAGCCGTCGATCAGGGAGTTGAGGGAGTCCATGGTCTAGATCACTCCCATCAGCGGGCCACCGGGGAGGGGGACGCCGAGCAGGTTGTTGAAGATGAAGTAGGTGAAGAGGGAGAGGCCCGCGGCGATGAGCGGGTCACGGTGGAGATGGCGGCTGCCGAGCGCGTACGCGGAGCCCCAGAAGAGCAGCGCCCCGGATATGGGGAAGCCGAGGGGGCCGATGAGTACGGCGTTGCCGAGGAAGACACCGGCGAGCAGCAGCACGGTGCGCCAGTCGCTCGGTTCGGTCAGGTCGATGTCCTCGCCGCCCTCCGCCTCGCCCCGGCCGCCGCGCAGGACGTCGAGGCTGAGCAGGACGGCGACGACGAGCAGACCGATGCCGACGACGATCGGCACGGTCTTGGGGCCGACCGGGCCGCGCTGGGTGATGTCGACGTCCATGGTCAGGGCGTCGGTGAGGACGAGGACCCCGAGGATGAGGAGCATGAGGCCGACGCCGAGTTCGGAGTGCTCGCGCAGCCAGGAG